>CAIXME010000504.1 GCA_903920425.1 uncultured Pirellula sp.
GCTTCGCTGCTGATGACGGTAGATTCCGCCGAGCTCACGATAATGCGTTGGTTCTTGGCATCTTGGTCCAACGCGGACGAGTCCAGTTGGCAAAGCTTGTCACCCTTTTTGACGAACGTTCCTTCTGCGACGACATTCAGAATGGGGGTACCGCTGCCGCCACGACCCTTTACCTCGCACTTTACTTCGTTGTTGCTGCTGCTTTCGATTTCACCTTTCTCAAGGGCGATGTGGTCAAAAGGCCCTGACGTGACCTCATGAAGGATCGGGTCTAGGTCCGAAGCAGAATACATACCCGGGGTTTTAGAGCGCCACCATGCGTAACCAGCCGCCCCGCAGATTGCGATCACGATGGTAAGGAAGGTGACGATTTTGGCCGAACCCGCTTTTGCACGAGCTCGTTCGGTTTGCCGGATGGACATAATTTTGTGGAAGCCAATAGTTGGAGAGTACGGAAATTCCGCTCAAAACGCAGGTCGCGAGGGGGCTCCTCATTATCAATACGGGTCAATCGTATTGCTACCCAGATAGGATGGATTCGAAAAATTCCATGGCCAAAAATGCTCTGAGCGGCCCTTACAAACCCAGTTCTATCCGCTTTGTTCCGCCGCCTGAAGGGATTATACGCAGAAAATTAACAAATCTAATCTTGTGTTTAGGTTTATTTCATCGCATGCAATCTTGAAGTGCATGGAAACAGGCATGATCGTGTGGGCGGCCAGGGTGGCGGACGGAGCGAAGCAATCGGGGGGGGCAGGCTGTTTTCGACGGCCGCGTTAGCCTTGAGGAATCCATTGGGAGGTGAATAATGGGCAGGATGCGCAGCGAGGGGGTTTTGGGTGGCTTGGGTGAGATGGTGCTACCTGATCGACTCTGGAAAAAACAGTTGCCGCTCGCGATTGATAGAACCGATTCCATAGGGAGATTCGATTGCCCATAGGCCGAAACCAACACCGTTCGCTAGAGATAGGCTGCTTCCCGCATGGCATCTGATTTTCGACTCAAAGAGCAGTTGCCTCGGCTCACCGATGCGATCGTAGCGACGTACAACGCCCGCGACCGGATCAATCATTTGGGCCATTGTCCGCTTCCAAAGTACGAAGTCATCGTTCAAATTTTGGAGGACTTCAAGGATCTGTTGTACCCGGGATTCCGACGTCGTGAGGGGTTGCATGCGGGTAATGTGACCTACCATGTGGGCAATCTCGTAGATTCGTTGCATGATCGATTGACGACACAGATAGCGCGTGCATTGCTGCATTCGGACCGAGTCGACAGCAAATCGAGCACCGCGAATCCTTGTGATCACGCGATTGACTACGAAGCCAAGGGGCAGAAGATTGCCATCGCGTTATTGGAGAGAATTCCCCATTTGCGAGCATCGCTCGCCAAGGATGTTGAGGCTGCGTACGACGGGGATCCAAGCGTTTCGAACCGAGACGAGATTATCTTTTGCTTTCCGGGGCTAGAAGCAGTAACCATTTATCGCATCGCGCACGAGCTTGTGCAGTTCGCCGTACCGTTTATCCCTCGCATGATGACGGAATGGGCTCATAAGCAGACCGGTATCGACATCCACCCGGGGGCGAAGATTGGCGACTCGTTTTTTATCGATCACGGTACAGGTGTGGTCATCGGCGAGACATGCAAGATCGGTGATCACGTCAAGATCTATCAGGGGGTGACGCTGGGAGCTTTGAGCTTTGCCACGGACGCAGATGGGCAACTTATTCGCGGAGAGAAACGCCATCCAACGATCGAAGATCGCGTTGTGATCTATGCGAATGCGACTATCCTGGGAGGTCGAACGACGATTGGACATGACAGTGTGATCGGTTCTAGCGTATGGGTGACGAGCAGTGTTGCTCCACATACGACCGTTGTGTTGGAGAAGCCTAAGCTACGTATACGCAATGGCCAAAATGACGAACTCGTTCAAGACTCGAATTACCAGATCTAGCAATGTCTTTTCAAGCAGCCCGAGCGGCAGATGATGTCGTTATCACCGGTTATGGAGCCATCACTCCTTTAGGGCACGATGTTGAATCGTTTAGCGATTCATTGCGAAAAGGATTGTCTGCAGTTGATTTTTTGGAGCCGCACCAAGGTGTTGATGGCACCAAATGGATGGCTGCGGTCATTCGCAACTTTGATCCTAAGCAGCATGTCCAGCCGCGCAAGACGATCAAAGTGATGTGTCGCGAGATTCAGCTCGCATTTGGTGCAGCCATGCAGGCGTGTCGGGTTTCGGGAGTCTCTGCAGGAATGATCGAGCCCGATAGGTTGGGAACGGTTTTTTCCGGTGAAATCATCTTCAGCGAAATCGGCGACGCAGAGAGCATTATACGTTTGTGTTCCGAAAACGGCATCATGAAGCATGATCGGTGGGCGGCTGAGTCCATGGAAAACATGTATCCGTTGTGGATGCTGAAATCGCTGCCCAACATGGCCGCATGCCATGTTGGAATTGCGTTGGATGCGCGCGGTCCTAACAACACAATAACCACGGAGGGGACGAGCAGTCTGAATGCTCTATTAGAAGCCATTAACGTCATTCGTCGCGACAAGGCAGATGTCATGATTGTTGGCTCCACCGCTTCTCGATCTTGCTTTACCCGTTTGCTGCAGCGCCACGAAGAGGACTTTTCCAAATCGTATGGCGATGTGGCCAAGGCATGTAAGCCATTTGATGCTAGCCGCGATGGGACAGTGCCTGGTGAATCCGCATCGGCCGTTGTGCTTGAACGCCGCTCGCATGCGGAGGCTCGTGGCGCCAAGATCCTCGGGACCATCCTTTCCTGGGCGAACACGTTCGCAGGTTCACCGGACCGTTGGGGAGGGATCCAGCAATCGACAGAAAGTGCATTGTCGAGTTTGTTGACCCGATCGGGCTTGGTCCCTGCAGGTATTGATCACGTCAATGCGAGCGCGAGCGGGATTGTCTCCATGGATGCTGGTGAATCGCGCGGCATTGCAAACGTTTTGTCCGGCGTTCCGGTTGTTTCTTACAAAGGAGCCATCGGAGATTCTATCAGCGGAGCGGGCTTGATCGAATGGATTGCGTCCATGTCGGGTATGCAATCGGGAATCATTGCTCCCACAACGAACCATTGCAAAACAGCAAGCGACTGCCCTGTGGACGTGATCAGCCAGTCTGTCAAGCAAAGAAGCACCAATTGTTTCGTCAAGCTCTCAAGCAACTCCCAGGGCCATACCATCGGCGTACTAACGAGAGTTGACTAACGCCTACCCGATTCTGTTTGGTTTTGCTCTGTTTGGTTTTGCAGAGAGCGTCAATCCGTCGACAAGACAATTTTCCCGGAGAGCGAACTCTGTTTCAGTACGGTGCTGGACTCTTGGATACGGTGCGCCTCGGCCGCTGCGCTCAGTGGCATCACGCGATCGATTTGAGCCTGCAGTTGACCGGTCGAAAGCCAGTGGTTGATATCCGAAGCCGCCACCTGTTGGAGTTCTGCGGAGGCTTTAAACATGGCGAAACCATGTAGTGAGCAGCCTTTTACATAGAAGGGACCGACAGGAAACGCCGGTCTGGCATCCCGTCCGGCCATGAGGATCATGCGACCATTTTCGCTCATGGCGTTTACTGCAAGATCGAAATCTGGCTCGCGCAGCGTTTCCCAAAAAACGTTTACGCCGTTGGGAGCATGTTGTCGAATCGCTTCTGCGAGATTTGGGGTCGCGTGGTAGTTAATGACTGCATCCGCACCGAGTTCTCGGCATCGTTCTGCCTTGAGATCGTTGCCAGCCGTTGTGATGACCTTGGATCCGATTGCCTTGGCCATTTGCAACACCATCGCTCCAACGCCGCCGGTTCCGCCACGAATGAACACGGTGTCTTCCGGTTGGATTTTTGCATGTTGGAACAGCCCCAAGTGAGCGGTGATCCCGACCAAGGCGACGGCGGCCAAGTCGGTTGCGTCCACTCCATCTGGCCCGGGGTATAACCATTTCGCGTCGACAGAAGCGAACTCGGAAAAGGTCCCTTGCCGACCCATTAGTCCTTGATTGCTGCCCCAAACCAATTGACCGGAACGCAGGTGCTGGACGCGTGAACCAACCTCCACAATCTCACCTGCCAAGTCGCAGCCAGGAATGTAGGGCTGAGGCAAGGGCCAGTAGTTGGCTCCATTGCGAATGTAAGTGTCGATCGGGTTTACCGAAACCGCTGACACTTTTACTTTGACCTGATCAGGACCGCAATCGGGTTCAGGCAAATCTCCATATTGAATGACGTCAGGTGATCCAGTCGTGTAAAAATAGGCGGCTTTCATTTCAAAATCAGATCGCTTTTTCTAGAGGGGGCCAAGTTCAATGTCACCGGACAAGTAGTCATTCGGGTATACTGAGGAAGGCACTTAACTCGACTTTTCTTTATCACTATGCAGCGACTCAATATACAACCACAACCTCGTTTGATGTCAATGCGCACAAAACACAATCGCCATTCGCAAATGCCGTTGGGATATTATCTGCGTCTTGATTGCGGCGCTCGCAACAAGCTCATCGCGCAGGTGTTCGTTCCAGGGCTCGTTTTTGCGTTTCTATGCGCCGTAGTAGCTATCCCGGCGAACGCACAACCTTCATCCGTCGATGCGGCCAACGCGACGTTGTCTACTTTGAACGGCGAAGCCATACAAGGCAGGGTGATGTCGGCCGATCAATCCAAGATTGTTTTTCAAGCAAATGGCAAAGTAACTGAGCGATTGGGAGGCGAAGTCAGCCAGATCGTCTTGAGCAATCGATTGGAAACAAAAAAGCAACCAATCGAAGTGAGCCTTGTGGATGGTTCCAAGCTGCTCGGCGAACGTTTGCAAGGATCCAGCTCAGGATTTCAGTTGCAGGGGCTTTTGGGTGGTGCTGTTGCAATCCCCGCGAAAGCGCTTCGGTCGGTTAAATTGCGGGAGGTCGCAACCGAGCAAGAAGACGCTTGGCAAGCTGCTATCAAAGAAACCAAAGATTCGGATGCCGTGATCGTAGCTCGTCCCGGAAATGCCTTGGATCGTATCAACGGAATCATTCTCGAGGTTGGTGAGTCAGAAGTAGGTTTTGAACTCGATGGGCAAAAGATCCAAATCCCATTTTCCAAGCTCCTTGGGTTGGTTTGGTTTCAGCGCGCCCCAGATCGGGTTAAGCCTGCGATCGAGTTGATCACCACCAATCGATCGATGCTGTACACGGATTCGTTTTCAGTCACCGCAAACGAAGTCAACATTCAAACCATCCAAGGGATCAAGATTGGCTTTCCGCTCAGCAGCCTATCCTCGGTGAATTACGCAGCAGCCAACATTCGTTGGCTATCGGAATTGGAACCTATGGAGGCAAAGCCGGAAACACAAATCGGTTTTCAGTCACCGGTCGCCTTATTGGAAAAGTCGCTCTCTCCCAGATTCGTGGTCAACGGACGTGCGCCAACGGCGTCGTCGGTGTCGGCCGACAAGGATCTTTTGTTTCCAAGCCCAGGGCGTTTCGTGTTTCGAGTTCCCGAGGGATTTTCTACGTTGCAAGCCGTAGTGCAACGAACAGACACGGGAACGCAGAGATCCGATTTAACCATCGAAGTATGGCAAGAGGATAATCGCATCGCTCAAATTCCGCTTCCAGCGGAAATGGATTTCACCGACATCCAAGTCCCCGTTCCGGCGGGCAAAAAAGTGAAACTCGCAGTTGTTTGCTCCGCAAAGCTCATGATCGGAACGGAAGTCCAATGGAAACAGCCCCGGCTCAAACGCTAATTTCAAGACTTAGCAATCGGAAACCATGGTTGGCAATAGCCTTGCTATTCCTGTTGCCGCTCGCTTGTAGCTTTGGACAAGATGCTGCACCGACGTCATCCGGTTCCGCTGAGGCCAGTGCTGACGTCCCCAAGGTGAACGCTGCCGTGCTTGCTGCGCAGGAGCAACGAATCGCTGCCATGAAGAAAGCGTCTTCTGCAACCGTGGCGGTTTATGGCACCGACGGTCAAGGGGGCGGAAGTGGAGTTTGCATTTCTCCTGATGGATACGTGTTGACCAATTTTCACGTCTCCAGTCCATTTGGACATCGCATGCGTTGCGGTCTCAATGATGGAAAGATGTATGAAAGTGTTGTCGCTGGGATCGATCCTACTGGCGATTTGGCTGTCCTCAAAATGGTTGGCCGCGATGATTTTCCGGTAGCCACTATCGGCGATAGCGATGCAGTGAGAATTGGCCAATGGTGCTTTGCTGCAGGTAACCCGTTTGTTCTAGCCACCAACCTGCAACCCACCGTGACCTATGGGTTGGTCAGTGGTGTGCGCCGATACCAATACCCAAGCAAAACCATTTTGGAGTACAGCGACTGCATACAGACCGACGCAGCAATCAATCCCGGAAACTCAGGCGGGCCCCTTTTCAACATTCGCGGTGAGTTGATCGGGATCAACGGACGTTGCTCATTCGAAAAGCGTGGTAGAGTCAATGTGGGAGTGGGGTATGCCATCTCCATCAAGCAAGCAATGAATTTCTTATGGCAACTCAAGTCGGGTCGCGTTGTCGATCATGCTACGCTTGGGTTCACTGTCGCAACAGACAACACGGGACGCGTTACCGTTTCGAACATCCTGGAAAGCTGCGATGCATATCGTCGAGGGCTACGGTTTGGAGATGAAATTCTTCGGCTTGGCGATCGCGATATCTCTACGACCAATCAGCTAAAGAACATTTTGGGGATCTTTCCGGATCACTGGCGGATCCCCATGCGGTATCGCAACGACGATGGAATTGTCGATACGTTTGTTCGTTTGCAGAATCTGCATTTGGCAAGCGAGCTTGAGGAGATCGTCAAGGGTGAAGCACCGGAGCGTCCACAACAGCCACCCCGAAAGCCAGGTGAGCCGGAAATCCCAGACGAAAAAGCGGAGGCTCTCAAGCAGTCCGAAAGCACCAAAAAAGACCTCTTGGCAGATCTCTATGTCGAGAAACGAGGGTTCTCAAATTACTACTTCAATCGCACGGAGTTGGATCGTATTTTGGAGTCTCAGTCCAAGCACGGAAACTGGAAAGAGACGGCCGAGCGATGGAAATGGATCGGGGAGGTTCCCCGCGAGAATCTTGCAATCGAAATCCTCCTGTCCGACGGCGGTTTAACATGCCGATTGGGAGATAAGACGGAAACGGTTCAGTCGCGATTCGGCTGGCCGGCCCTGATCAAGCAGCGTTCGTTTATGGGCGTTGCGATGGGGCTGAGAGCTTGGCAAGAATGGCAACGTCGCGGTCCGCGATTGATGGGAGATGCTGTGTATCTAGGCAGGAATCCCATCGTGGGAAAAGAAGGCTTGTTCGACGCTACCCGAATCACGGTCAGCGATTACGAGTTGGTGGTTTATGCGGCTCCGGAAAGCGGCCTGATTGAGCTGATCGAGGTGTTCGCGGATAAACAGTCGGATCCAGCAGAGTTGTATTTCGAAAAATACGAGAACGTCGAGGGACGCCTAACACCCAAGATGGTTCGCTTGGCGTATGGACTGGAAACGCAGTTCTTGTTCTCGGTGCAATCGCTAGAAACAACCGAGATTCCAGGAGGCAACGATCTGTGAGCGATCGAAGACACATTTTTGCTCTGCGCGTTTGGAGCTCCCGATCGATTGCATTGCTATTGGCTTTAGGGACGTTTGTCGCTGCCTGCAATCGATTGGATGCAAACGATTTCGTAACGGATACCGTCAACGCAATCAGTAATGAAGCGTTGATTTCGACCAGTCAGGAGAAAGTCGTAAAGCTCTACGGAGCTGGAGGTGTCCGCGGTCTCGAGAGTTATCAAAGTGGAATCATCATCGATAACGTCGGTCATATTCTGACGAGTTGGTCGACGGTATTGGACGTCGCCAAAGTGCGAGTCGTTACCTACGATGGTCGGCGACTCGATGCGACGATGGTGGGAATGGATCCACAAAATGAACTAGCTGTACTCAAGGTGGAAGACGCAGGGCTGTTGGGTTTTGATCTGAATCAAGCGCAGCCTGCTATCGCCGGACAACGCGTATTTGCAATTAGCAACTTGTTCGGCATCGCCGCTGGAAATGAATCTTGTAGTGCTCAAAAAGGAGTCGTAATGGCAGCGACGCCGCTGACAACGCGACGTGGGAAAATCAAATCTCTGTACCAAGGTCGCGTCTATGTTCTGGATGTGATGACTAACAATCCCGGTGCCGCTGGAGGGGCCGTGATTGATTTGCAAGGCCGATTGGTCGGGATGATCGGTAAAGAGATTCGCGATGAGCAAGCCGGTATCTGGCTCAATTATGCCCTGCCCATGGATGTCGTGAAGGCTTCGGTCGATCGCATACTGTCAGGCAACACGTCGATCGCTGCTACGGATCTCAAGGTCGTCGAGTTACCGCATCGTGTCGGCGACCTCGGTATTACTCTGATACCCGATGTTCTCTCCAAGACCCCGCCCTTTATCGATCAAGTTCGCGATGGCTCAATTGGCCAGCGATCAGGATTGCAAACCAATGATTTGGTATTGCTGTTGAATGATCAACGCGTGGATTCTCGCAAAAGTTTGGAGAGAATGCTTTCGACGATCAACCGAGCCGATTCCTTTTATTTGCTCGTACAACGAGGCCAGGAACTGATTCGAATCCATGTACGTCCATAAAGAAACTTATATCAACCCAAAGGGATTCCTCCTTTCCGTTGTCCATAAATGCAACGCGGCTTGGGTCCTTTGGACTATTTCGACGATGATTGCGGTCCAATCTGGATTCGCATGCGCAGAAGATCCGCCACTGGATGAATTGGAACAACAAGCCTTTCAATCTGCTGCGGACTTTGCTCAAGATAGCGTTGTCCAAGTCGAGACTTTTGGTGGTCTAGAAATCGTCAACAGACAATTTGTTGCATCGGGGCCATCCACTGGAACGGTGTTGACCTCGGACGGATGGATTGTGACGAGCATTTTCCAGTTTCGAAGTCAGCCCGCATCGATCACTGTCATATTGCCCGATGAGCAACGCAAGGCAGCGAAATTAGTCGCAAGGGATTACAGTCGCGAGTTAGCACTACTCAAGATTGACACGGACAAACCGCTTAAAGCGGCGGTCTTGAGCCCTCGAGCAGAATGGCAAACCGGACAATGGACCATTGCGTTGGGCAAAACGTTCGACTTTAAAACGGCGAGTCGCAGCGTCGGGATTTTGAGCGCACAAGGCCGGATTTGGAACAAAGCGATTCAAACCGATTCCAAGATCTCGCCGCAAAACTACGGTGGTCCACTGGTTGATTTGCAAGGTCGCGTGATGGGCATATTGGCGCCGATCAATCCCGGGATTGCTACCGAGGGAGAAGTCGAGCAATGGTACGATTCAGGAGTTGGCTTTGCGATCCCGCTCGCAGATATCTTGGGGCGATTGCCGCGACTTCAACAAGGGCAAGATATTCATACCGGTCGGGCAGGATTTCGCACTTCGAGTCCGGATGAGTTTGCCTCTGAGATCGTTTTAAGTGGAGTAACGCCAGGTTCTCCGGCAGCGAAAGCTGGGTTGCAAGCGGGCGATCGCATCGTCGCTGCAGGATCAGACAAAAACAGTATCCGGCCCGTAGCAATGCACTCGGAACTGAAACACGTCATGGGCACGATCGACGCAGAGCAGATGGTTGCGTTCGAGATTTTGCGAGGTGGTGAACGCAAACAATTTGAGATGGCTTTGGTGAAAGAGTTGCCATCGTATCGCGAACCGTACCTCGGGGTCGTTTTAGATCCGACAGGTTCGGCATCGTCGCCTCGCGTTCTGGCGGTCCTACCTCAATCCCCAGCGGCCACTGCCGGTATTGAAGTGGGCGATGTTCTCTCAAGCGTCAATGGGCTCTCCCTCGATGAGAACAACACCTTGGGAGTTCGTCTTGCGTTTTTAGACTACCGAGAGCCAGTTGCACTTGTGGTTCAAAAGGGGGAATCCGAGCCGCGTAGCGTCGCCGTAAAGCTGAGCACAAGACCAGACGTCGATTTGGAATGGCCCGTCGTGAAACTTACGCCGCCAGAGAATCCAGCCGAGTCCAAGGCGGCGCGGGGAACGGTTCAGTTACCCTTGGGGGACATCAAGAACAAAGCATTTGCAATCGTTCCGTCCAACTATGCGGATGGCGTGCCCCACGGTTTGTTAATCGTTTTTGCTGAGGCTGGAGCACAAGATCAAAAGGTATGGGCGGATGCTTGGGAAGTTTTCGCACGTGAAAACCGTTGGATCGTGGTCGTCGCGCAATCGGCTGATGAAAAAACATGGTCCTTTGAGGAAGCCGAGGTGGCATCCAGGCTAAGGTCGTTTATGACGACCACGTACTCGATCGACAAGCGTCGAGTTGGGGTGGGCGGCATCTCCTCCGGAATGTTGCCATCTTTGGTGGCAGCTTTACAAGGCACCGAGGTCTATCGAGCGGTATGGTTATGCAACGCCAAATTCGGGCGAGGCATTCCGTTCCCGCAAGCCGAACCACTGAAAGCGATGAATTACCTCGTCAATGGAACCGATCCAAGTGTTGCAACGTTTGTGGAAGTAGTCCAGAAAAACGGACATGGCGTTGTCTCGTTTGCCGAAGAGTTGACGGCCGCGAAAATGCTTGATTCGCAGCTTGTTGGCAAGGTCCAGCGTTGGTTGCGATTGCTGGAGGCCTACTGATGTCGCAGGCGAAACCGAATGGCCAGCCCCTGCGAAAGCCATCAAGCAATCGATCACCTTCGAGCCCACCCAGAATGGACCTGTCCCACGTACGATGGGTCGCATTGTTCTTGGCGATTGGTCTGTTGGCTACCTCGTTGATACTGAAGCTGCAACCTTCGCTGCTGCCAAAGGATTCGTCGCTTGCCTCTGAGCTCGTTGGCAAAGTGGGGGTGGTAACCCTTTGCCTTTGGTTGGCATGGCCCACCATCGAGGCGTTATGGAATGCACCTGGTGGCTTGGCTGTGGTCTTCGCGTCGGTTTTTGTATTCGGCCTGTTCGTCTATCGTCCGAAGACGATTTATTTGACGGGACCGTTCTTGGCCGTTGCAGCGGTGTTGGCGCTTTTGGCTGGATGGATTCGAAAAAACAAACGTTGATTGGTACTGCAGTTGTATGACCAAGTGCATCGCGCAGGGGTGCGATCAATGAGAGTTCGAATGCGTTAAGCGATTCCGAGCAATTCTTTTCGCAGTTGCTTGAGCAGTTCTGTTGCGTGCCGAATTTCTTCTTTTTGGCGATCGCGATCTTGCGGGATTTCTCGCTCGATAGTCAGAGGACCTGTATAGCCGATTTCCTTGAGTGTCGTCAGGTAGGCTCGCATATCCACGGCACCCTTTCCTAGCGGAACCTCAGCTCCCCACGTAACGCCAGGTTGATCGCTCCAGGTTGCGTCTTTGCAGTGGACGCTTCGCACATGACTACCAACTTGTTTGAGGGCGGGGATAGGTTCTCCCATGCCGTAAAGGATCATGTTGGCAGGGTCAAAGTTAATGAACAAATTGGCTCGCTGCACATCGTTGATAAACTGCATGAGCGCATCAGCCGATTCTTGGCCGGTCTCAAGGTGCACATTCTGTTCATTGAGCGATGCGTGATCGCAAATTTTACGGGCAGCGTCGACCACTTCGGCATACTCTTGCGATTTGGTGTCGTGTGGTACGACCCCTAGGTGCAATCCGATGGCTCCGCATCCCAGTAATCGCGAGAAGTCGGAAATCTCCTTCATTTCGATCAATCGAGCCGACCTTGTTGCGACCGGAACCAGACCGATGGTTTTTTCCACGGTGGGGATATCGGCATAACTTTCGCCGTCAAATCCTCCGAAGACGCAGGTGAGTTCAATTCCAAAATCGTCAAGTTGCCGTAGGAACTTTTCGGCAGCTTGAGGGGTACGGCCTGCGGCATGCGGAGTATGCAATTGAATCGACGGTACTTCGAGCTCCTTGGCAACATCCAAGTGGACACCAAGACCAGCATCGATACTGGTAAAAACACCAAGCGACCAAGGGGGGAGGCTCATCGAATTGCAACCTGCAGAAACGGAGGGTGGGGGTAGTAAAGGAATAAGCTAACTATTCTAGCCTAAGCAGCGAATTGCGGAGGTAGGCAATCGCATCAAACCAATAGGATACGGTCAAAGGGGCAACGCGATTCCGACGATGGGTTTTTCGAGAAAGGAATCGCGTTGATGGTTAACGCATGGGGATTGGGCAAGCACTTGATTCAGACGTACTTTCGAGCCCATGCGTCGGGTTAGTTCAAAGCCAGCCCGTCTCAATAAAAAGCGAGCAGGCTACTTAGTGGCCGATCATCCGGGAACGAGCCATCGCATCTTCTGCCATTTGGATATAACGCTGGTCTTGTGTGCCCGCCCAAGCGCGTTGGTATGTAACGCTCAAAACGGTAAAGTTCGTGGAGTCGGTGGGCTCTAATTCGCACGCTTTCTCAGCATGCTGAACTGCTTCTTGGTGACGCCCTGTTTGGGTGTAGATACGGGCCAGTGTGAGATGGGAAAGGACGTGAGCAGGGTCGTCTGCCAGGATAGAGTTTAGGATCGAAGCAGCTTCTTCGATTTTGCCTTGGTCTTTGAGTTTCTCCGCTTCGTTGAAGCGTTGCATTGCAGATGTCATTTGGGTAGCGTCGTCAAATACAAAAGGGATATTGATGGCCTGAGTGATCGGGGGTCCGATCAGGGCAGGCTCGAAGCAAGCTCAGGATTGTAGTCCATCCCTACGTTGCCCACTAGCCTCGACTCCCACTAGCCGAGGGCGACCGTTGATTTGACGAACATAGCTTTGATGACCGGCAGATCCGGTCCAAATCCCTGGAATCAAGGGCCTTTGGTGGCGAGGCGTTTGAAGTATGCCTCGATGACCTCTCGGTAGTGACTTGGCAGGTCTTTGGTCATGTTTTGCAATGCTTCTTGACGTTGAGCAGGGGGCAGGTTTCCCCAGCCACTTCCGTCGCCAATGTCTTTTTTGTCTACTTCGCCAGGCCCTTTTTCCCCTCCATTTCTGCTCTCTTCCATCGGATTCGAACCGCGTTGCGAGTTTTGACCGTTGGATTTTCCCTGGTTCTTTTTCTGTTGTTGTTCTTGTTGATCTTGCTGCTGTTGTTCCAGCTTTTCGATCATTTTGTCCAGCTTGTCGACGATGGCTTGCTCTTTTTCTCGAACCGATTTCCCAGCTCGACCGAGGGCCAGTCGGCGCTCCACGTCGTTCATCATGCGAGCGATTTCGTCGAGCGAGTCTTCCTTGAGCGGCCTAATGTCTGCTTGCATCAGCCTAGCGGTGATCGCGTAGCGAGTAGGCAATTCGGTCTCACGTTCCAGTAGCTTATCGAGAGTGTTTAAGCAGTCGGTCCGTTGCATCAGGTGATGCTGGCAAACGGCCATGCAGAATAGCCAGGTTGCTGGATCGGAGGAGCTGTCGGGAGAAAGCGGTTGCAAACGCTGCAACGCTTCGTCGAAAAGATCATGGTGGACCAAGTACCGGCAGCAGATCAGCTGCAAGTCCGCTTTGAGCCAAACAGGAATGCTGCCGTTTGCCAAGATCGAACTAATTTGCGATTCGATTTTGGCAGAGCTCTCTGGAGTGAATGGAGCGTCCAAAAGTTGCTTGAGCGATTCGATCCCGGATTCCACTTTTGCAGTTGTTGTCAGGATGTAATCAAGCAAGCTGACTCCGCGGGATGCGTTGGTGTCTGTCGCTGCCGTCTTTGCGTCTGCGAGTTCCTTGCCTGATAGCTTGTCTTTCAAATAGCTATCAACTTGTTGAAGAACCGTTTGGCTATCAGGCCAATTCCAAGATGACTGTTTCTTGAGAAGCTGTGGGTCAGAGGGAGCAGCAAAGCCTGGAGTGGCTCCAAAAGCGGCGAGCATTGCGAAAGCCGAAAATGACGCATTCCATCGTGTTTTCCAAAAGCTCAGCATTGTGATTCTCCAGCGGATGTTGAGGGCTAGCTCCAATCAATCAAGAAGGGAACCTCGGCGTCAACGTGGGTTTCATAGAACCGTGAGAGGTTCTGTAGTATACCGCGTGGATAACCAGAAGGCTCGCAATCCCTACATTCCGCAAGCTTTTTCGCGGCGGGCGACGCTGGTTGGACACCTTTGCCTGGACAATTGTGCGACCGAAATAAAGTCCAATTTCTTTTCCAAGCGTAACCTCCACTCTGACGCCAACTTAGTCAAAAACCCCTCGGGTGGGGGTGTTGTCTGTGGGGCGAGCGGCTTGAACAATCACCCGCCTGCATTGAACGACAGGTTGTTTCCGCAAAATCGCCGCCTCCGACCCCCTCTTGTGGGTGTGAAGATGTGTTTTTTTCAAATTCGATTTGAAGCGGGTCCAGCCTTAAAGCAGACTTGTTAGAGCAGGGACGCGAACCCATCCAAGGCCAGTTGCGGTTGGAACACTGACAGCTGAGCCCTAACCATGCTGACTCTTACAGATTAGATCGCGTCCCCATCATGGCCAACGTAGACCGTGCATATAACTTAGTCCGACATGAGCTTGCAGAGCTTGGTTTGCTTGCCGATGGTGTCTACTTAGACACTGTTGAGCTCTGCATATCGAACGCCAAAAGCTCTGGTGAGCGTGGCTATGTATTTGAACAAGTCGGCCATTACGCAAAGCGAGGGTACCGCCCCGGTGTCATCTATTTGCCTCGCGATCTGCCGCACCAACCGTACAAGCCTGGGATGACATTGTGCGACACGATCCGTCATGAGTACGCTCACGCGTGGTACTACATCGATTCCAGTTTCTTTCGGCAAGAATGGTTTGAGCGAACCTTTGGTGCCCCATACAACAATTGCTCTTCGACACCTTACCAGTCGTGGCGTCGGCACTTAAAGCGCGATCCGGATTACCTAGCTGGCAAACAGCGATGTCGAAGCGAACAGGGAAAGCTAACTTACTTCTACGGTTGGTTGTACCAGCAATTCATCACCGACTACGCTTCGACCAATGCGAGCGAAGATTTTGCGGAAACGTTTATGTTCTTCCTGAAGTACCGCCGATCGCTATCTCGGTTCCGAAACCGTCCGGTGGTTTACAACAAGCTCAAAATGGTAGAGAGAGCGGTTTCCATGGCCAGTCGCAAAGTACGTTCGATGTCGGATCGTCCATACCGATCGCGTACAGCGTAAAGATCTAGGGTAGCCATTGGGCTGGCGAAAACGATTTATCCGTTGCCGCCAACCTGTGCCAAAAGTGTTGAGTACAATGCGTCTCGATTCTTAAAGAACGCATTGTTTTGCAAGGTAGTCCATGGCCGAAACCCAACGTATCAAGATTCTGTTGTGCTCGTCATCGATGGACGGGGGTGGGAGCGAACGCCAACTCCTTTATTTGCTGAGAGGTCTAGATCGTGAGCGATTCGAACCCTATCTCTATTTGCTTTATGAAACCGGTGTTCTTTTAGAAGAGGTGCCTGCGGATGTGAAACGCATCGCATTTTGGAGCGACGTGCGTTTCCCTAAGCTCAATTGGCCGGGGCGGATACACCGGATGCAGGTCAATCATATGGCCTCGACCTTGGCTCGCCTGAAAATCGACGCGGTGTACGACAGGCTTTTCCACATGACACTGGTGACAGGGCCGGCGACGCGACGAATGAGCGTGCCGCGAGTATCGACCATTGTATCGCCGCCTCAATTCGACTTGGCTCGATCAGAAAAGCGATGGATTCATTGGAAGAAGCGTGCGTTGCGATCCGCGTACGCGAATGCCAATGCATTGCTTACCGTTGGAGCGGGCACAGCAGACAACGCTGCCGAGTATTACGATCTGCCCCGCAATCGCTTTCAAGTCATGCTTAGCCCGATCGATATCGATCGCATCGATCGCGAGAGCAATCGATCCTGGTCGGGTGCGGTCTTGCGGCCCAATCGCAAACATATTGTCTCCATCGGACGATTGAGTGACGAAAAGGGGCACCGCTATCTGATCCAGGCGTTTGCCAAGTACACGCAATGGGTAGCCATGGAGAAAGTCCCCGCTGCCGATCTTCATCTCGTCGGGGATGGCGTCCTCCGCCGAGAGCTGGAAAGCCTTGCTGCCCATTTGGGTATCGCAGACAACGTGTTCTTTCACGGGCAAGTCTACAGTCCGTTCGCCTTGCTCCGGCAATGCGATCTGCTTTGTTTGCCATCGCTATATGAAGGAATGCCCAATGCCTTACTCGAGGCGATGGCGTGTAAGGTTCCTGTATTGGCGACCAACACAGCGCAAGGGGCTGGGGAGTTATTGCGAGCCAATCCTCTGGGCACGCTGGTTGCCAAGGGCAATTCGGATGAGCTGGCGGACGCGATACGCAATCGCTTTGAGTACCCAGCTCCTTGGTTAGCGAGAATTGAACCGGCGCGTCAGTATGTGGAAAATCATCACAGTATGGAGGCGTGGATCGACAATATCAGCCAAGTACTGAGCCGAATCGTCAGAAAGCCTTGAAAACTGACGCCCCAGTGACTCCAATAGCGAGCTATGTCTCAAAAAACTGCTATTGTTCCTGGCTCCATTCCGCCTCCCGCTCGACAACTCTCAAGTGTCCTTCAAAACCTCTTCAAGATCCCCCGCGCGCAGATTCCAAAGCTGCTGGAGCAAGGGTACGTCACGGTTAATGGACGAATCAAACGGCAAGGCTTTCACGTACTCGATGTTGGCGACAAAATCGCCGTCGATCTAGTTCCGCAACCTATTGCTGCTCCGAGTGCCGCCCAGAAAGGGAAGTCGTCGAGCCGAGCCATCGATTTTCTTTACGATGACGATGATTTGACCATCGTTAACAAACCCGCAAATCTTTTGACCGTACCGACCAAACATCGGGAAGCCCACACCTTGCTCTCGCTGGTCGAAAGGCACCTTCAAAAACAAAACCAAGGAGCAAAAGCGTTTTGTGTCCATCGCTTGGATCGAGGGGTGTCCGGTGTACTCGTGATCGCAAAGTCGCTGGAAATGGCGGAGGCATTGCGGAATCAGTTTGCAGCCAGAAAGCCCAACCGCAAGTACATCGCCTTGGTTGCTGGGGTCCCCGCTCCGCCGAGCAACACGCTGCGGCACTATCTGGCAACCGATGAAGACCTGAACCGATATTTTGTTCCGTCCGAAGAACAAGGTGAACTGGCGATCACGCATTACCAAACTCGACAAGTGTGGCGCGATGCCGCTTTTTTGGAGGTAAGGCTGGAGACGGGGCGAAGAAATCAAATACGTGTCCAGTTGGCCGAAACAGGGCATCCTATTTTAGGCGACCCACGTTACCGTCCTCGACAAGCGGAGCACTGGGCATGGCCTCACCAGCGCCTGGCGCTCCATGCCGAATCCCTCGGTTTTGCTCATCCGCGTACTGGTCAACCGATTCAAATGGAAACGGCTTGGCCCCAAGAATTTCGCGACTTCTTGCGTCATCAAAAAAAATACCTGAATGAGAGCGAAAACGAATCCAGAGATTCGTAGATCGCACTGGCCACTCAGGTTTGGGTTGCATACACGCTTCTGGGTTAGGCTTGCTAAAGAGGTCTAACCCAGAATTCTTCTATGAAGCGTCCTCTGTTTGCTTAGTTCTTTTTCTTTCCTACTAGCTGCTCATACTTGGTCTGGCCGAAGCCCAAGTCGGACTCGGAATCGAACAACAATTCGTCACCTTTGAATTGCAGTTTCCACGTAAGGGTAAACGGTGTTTCGAAGAGACAGGCCTTGACCGTCAACTCGCTATCGGAGGTCCAGGCCCCGCAGGTGGAAATCGGTTGGACAGGCCAACCACCCAGGCTCAGTTTGTTGTTCGACCACTTGCCCGGCACGCATTCGATTCGCTGTTCTTTAAACGAGGAGTCTACGATCAA
>CAIXME010000505.1 GCA_903920425.1 uncultured Pirellula sp.
CGGAAACGTCTACGTCGGGATGGACCTTAAAGCGGATCAGGGCAAAGCCATGGTCGACAAGGTCACTCGAGAATCACCTGCCAGCAAAGCAGGTTTCAATTCCGGTGATGAGCTGATCAGCTTTGATGGGTTTCGCGTGACAACGGAGAACTGGACCGAACGCCTCAACCTTTATCGTCCAAACGATTCATGCGTTTGCTTGATCGCACGGCGAGGCAAGATCGTCGAGCTGACTCTCAAGCTAGCTGCACAGCCTGAAAACAGCTGGACACTGGTTCGCGTTGCCAAGCCAAGCGAAGAACAAGATAAGCGATGGCAACAGTGGTTGGCTTTGCCCGAGCCAGAGAAGAAGTCTGAATCAGACAAAAAAGCGGAGTCGGATAAGACATCCGACGCTGAAAAGAAAGGCGACGGCAAGTAACGCGGGCATCCCTGCCATGCCAGTATTCTGCCGTTCCAAAATCTGAGCGTGCGATGCACTAAGAATGCGAAGCGCGCTGAGGCAACCCGAGTTGACGACGGCTCCACGAATCGATCAGCTCGGCCACGTAGGGGCAGTCAGCATCTTGGTTGGTTAACAAATGATTGGCGCCGTGGAGCGTAACCAACGATCGAGCTGGATAGGTTCGCCCCGATGACGGTGACGCTTGATCGAAACCGCAGTTGATCAAGGCGTGGTGGTAACCGACTGTCTCATCGACCGGAGAGTGGAAAGCCAAGAGAGGCGTTTTCATACGGCTCACCATCGATCGTAGATCGTGAGATCGAAAGTCATCGACCATTTGCTTGAGCACAGGATAAGTCCGACCACCGATGGTCACTTGCCCGTGCCCGATGGATCCGATGTTCTCATCCATCTGGAGCAGCAAAGCAGCGAGATGGTACGTATCGCTCGGGGCTCCGAGAGTGACAACGCCTGCGACAACCAGTTCATCAGCGAGCGAGAGGCTAGCTGCACCACCAAAGCTGTGGCCGATTAAAAACTGTGGACGTTGAAAATGCTGGGTCAAGAACGCAACAGCGGCCAGCATGTCTTCACGATTGGTGCTGAAGTTGGTGCGGCTAAAATCTCCTTGGCTGTTTCCCAGTCCAGAAAAGTCGTAGCGAAGCACGCCCCAACCACGGTCGGCCAACGAACGGCAGATGCGAACGATAGCCTTGAGGTCTTTGTTGCAAGTAAAGCAATGCGAGAACAGCATATAGCCCAGCGCATTGCTTGATGGTTGTTCCAAGATTCCGGCCAGCATGTTACCGGCATGGCCTTGAAACTGGACACGTTGAGCGACTCTCGACATCCGCTATCGAACCCGCTGCATGCGAATGGATCCGTTGTCGCCGGCAGCTTGAAAGCTACCGTACAAACCATTTCCGGTGGCTTGAGCACTCATGCGATAGCTACCCAAAAGGGGCCCGAGCGGCTTTTCTGCCGTCAAGATTGTGTTTCCGTTGTAGTCGAGCTGGGGCTGCAGCTGGACTCGGTAAGCGAAGGGGATAACCAAGGCGAATCGGCCTGTAAATCGGGCTTGATAGGTTCCATCTGCAGTGGGCTTGATGACGGCCCGCATTGGACCGTGGTGTCCGGTTGAACCGCTGCGCCATTCTCCGCGCCAAACACCCGCCGGTTCGCTGGCCTGAGCGTCGCCAGGCGCGGCAAAGGAAAGGACAAAGGAAAGAAGGATAGCCAGCAAGCCAGCGGTCCTGATTAATTTCTTTGATGTAATTTTCATATGCTTATTCTGCCAATATCGGGGAGCATTTCAATTGATTGCGAGTGAAAACCGTTCACTTCTATGGTAATCACCGGGCAATTCTCAGGGTATTTCTACACATGCGGGCAAGGTTTTTCGTCGTCGGCCGTGGTCGGTGGGGTTTTGCGTTTGTGGTAGCCAAACGGCGTCGGATGGGACAAAATACCGGCGATTTGGATTGTGATAGTTCGTCATGGCGGCAGCCTCTCACGAGTGTGAAGACGGCCCTGACATTTCTCTCGTTTTCAGTAATTTGCAGGTATTTCATGAGTTTGATCGAAAACATCCGCGGCAGACAGATTTTTGATTCCCGAGGCAATCCAACGGTTGAGGTCGATGTTACCCTCGTGGATGGTTCGATGGGTCGCGCCGCGGTCCCAAGCGGAGCCAGCACTGGAGCTCACGAAGCTTGGGAGCTCCGCGATGGAGACAAGACGCAATACATGGGCAAGGGCGTTCTGCATGCCGTGGACAACATCAACTCCAAAATCGCCGACGCGCTGATTGGCGCTGATGCGATCGATCAACGCGGTATCGATCAATTACTGCGAGAAATCGACGGCACCCCGAACAAGAAGAATCTCGGCGCGAACGCGATCCTCGGTGTTTCACTGGCCACTGCCAAAGCAGCTGCCAATTTCACCAACCAACCGTTGTACCGCTACTTGGGTGGTGCTGGAGCCCACTTGCTGCCAGCTCCGATGATGAACATCGTCAACGGCGGTCAGCATGCGGACAACTCCGTCGACGTGCAAGAGTTCATGGTGATGCCATTGGGCTTCAACACCTTTACCGATGCTCTCCGCGCAGGCACCGAAATTTTCCACAACCTGAAGAAGGTTCTTGGCGAAAAGAAGCTCAATACAGCAGTTGGTGACGAAGGGGGCTTTGCTCCAGATCTCGGTAGCAACCAAGAAGCTCTCGATTTGATCATGGAAGCGATCAAGCGAGCAGGCTACGAAGCCGGCAAGCAAATCTTCATCGCTCTCGACGTTGCAGCCACCGAGTTCTACGACGAAAAGACCAAGAAATACACCATCGATGGCAAGCAATTGTCAGGCGATCAAATGGTTGACTTCTTGGCTGCTTGGGTCGACAAGTATCCGATCTGCTCAATCGAAGACGGTTGCTCGGAAGACGACTGGGATTCATGGAAGAAGCTGACCGAAAAGGTTGGTAACAAAGTCCAACTCGTGGGCGACGACTTGTTCGTAACCAACACAGAACGTCTGCAACGAGGTATCGACCAAGGCATTGCTAATAGCATTTTGATCAAGGTAAACCAAATTGGAACTTTGACAGAGACCATTGAAGCAATCCAATTGGCGCATCGCAACGGCTACACAAGCATCTCGAGTCACCGAAGTGGTGAGACCGAAGATTCGTTCATTGCCGACCTTGCAGTGGGACTCTCGACCGGCCAAATCAAGACCGGTTCGGCATCGCGATCGGATCGTATGGCCAAGTACAACCAATTGCTACGCATCGAGGAAGAGCTCGGCGACGGCGCTCGTTACGCTGGCCCATTGTTCCGCCGCAAGTAATTGCGACGGCCAATCTTGTGCCGAGCCTTTCAGATCCCTGGAATTTCCGAGGGTACGAGTTAAAAGAAAAGCCGAGGACTAAGCCCCTCGGCTTTTTTCGTTGTTCGCGAAGGATTTAGAGACTCTGGTCGACCACTGGATCTGATTATCTGACCAGAGGCCGCAGGCCCCAGATGGGCTCACGAGGTGAATCAGTTTCGTCAGTTATCGCAAGAGCCCCCATCAGATCGTACATTTCTTATGTGCGCATCGTCGTTGGCGGTAATGAATCCGTCAGAACAACCTGCCCATAAGTCAACGGCTGCATAGCGGCGCAAGTGCCAAGACTTCCGGGTTACACACAAGCCGAACTCGACGCCATGCCGGAGAACGAGCGAAAGCAGATTCTGAGCAAGCTTGCTGAACCTCCTGTCCCCTACAATAAACCAACCTAACACGACGCGCAAGCTAGTGGCATTGACAGCCGGTTATTGCTAGCTTGAGCGTCGTATCGCGTGAAAACACTAGCTTGCGCGTCGTGTTACGATGAGGAGTGACATCACTAGCTTGCGCGTCGTGTTATGATGAGGAGACTACGGTGTTATGCAATGAGGGCGATATGAACGAAGTGATTGGATATTTCGTGACTTGGACGGCGTACGGCACGTGGCTTCCTGGTGACTCTCGCGGATGGCAAAAATGGCATCAGGGTTGGCAGCGACCGAACCTTGCCTTGCAACTCTATTCAAGCAAAATCATGACTGAGGATCCAGTATTTTTGACTTCGGAGCAAAGAACGACTGTAGAGACTACCATTCGCAAACACTGCGAACTTCGGCAATGGCACTTGTGGGCAGTTAACTGTCGAACCAATCATGCTCACGTGGTTCTAACAGCGCGGGATGTACTTGGTACCACGACTCGCGACCAGTTGAAAGCATGGTGTACTCGGAATCTAAAAACGGCATTCAATCCTCGTAAGAAGAATTGGTGGGCTGAAGGCGGTTATGTCGACGATCTAGAAACAGAAGACGATCTAAGTGCAGCCATCGAATACACCCTCAATGCCCAATAACACGACGCGCAAGCAAGTGGCCCAAAACCAATGCCCAATAACACGACGCGCAAGCAAGTGGCCCAAAAGCCAATACTCAATAACACGACGCGCAAGCGAGTGGCCCAAAGTCAATGCTCAATAACACGACGCGCAAGCGAGTGGCCCAAAACCAATACTCAATAACACGACGCGCAAGCAAGTGGCCAAAAACCAATACTCAATAACACGACGCGCAAGCAAGTGGCCAAAAACCAATGCCCAATAACACGACGCGCAAGCGAGTGGCCCAAAACTACATGGAATATGGTAGCGAGTTCAAGTCGATCGTCGTTGAGCCTGCATCGACAAACTTCAGCAGTGTTACCGCGAGTCTTGGAGCTGAAAACTTGGCGATTGCCTTCGCCTCGATAGATCGAATGCGCTCTATTCAGTGAAAGCCCTACCCATCTCATCCCAATTGTAAGCTCTCAACGATCGTAGAAGCCTTGCAAACAATCGATCATGGTCTAGCGATCGGTTCTGAAGCACCACTGATGCCTAGTGAACGGTTGAACTTGAGTTATGTGTACATCATTTCCAGAGATATTATTGCCTAATTCGGGGTGCCCAAGCGTCACTGCTTCGGTGTTTGTTCCTTCGACCACACAGACTTCAGCGTGTGAATTTGGCAGCTCATGATATGGCAAGTACCACCTGAAGCAAAAAGTTCGACACCGTTACTATTGGGATCCGGAAACACTAGGTCGGTGATTACGGACTCGCCGCTATTTCCGAAAACTTCGACCGAGCAGGCATCAACGAAAATGTGGAGCCGGACGTTACCTTGTTCGTTCAGTTCCAGCGGCCCTGCGTGCCTACCAGAGAAGGCTGGATGAAAGGAGACGTTTCCCGATTTGGTTCGATCGACGAATACACTTCGAGACTTTGTGCTGTACCCAATGACTGTCTCCTCTTCCTTGCCTTGGAGCACGCGTACACCGAATTCCGTACCCGACTCCGGTTTGACTTCGAGAATGATTTCCAGTTGCTGCCCCCGAACATCGACAGACAAGGGTTCATTAGTGAGGGATCGATCTTTGATCTCCAACATTTTCTCTCGCAGTTGTTGTAACTCGCGGACGGGCTTTTGGCATAATCGCAAAGTTCCGTCGATCCGCCGCAAGGTCAGTTC
>CAIXME010000506.1 GCA_903920425.1 uncultured Pirellula sp.
AATTGCTAGAACCGCTCGAAGGCCGCAAAGAGATCAAAAAGATCATTCAGCAAATGACAAAAGACTACGCCTAGTCCGTCTGGATGGAATGAGTGCCCGATCGGAATTAGCGCTGCACGATTGTGGCAAATCAGCCACATGTGCTGACGTCAAGATCTAGATCGCTCAGCCGTCTCGATCGAATCCCAGTCTTCATCGCATTACTGATTCAAAACAGCTAGTCGAACAAAAAATATTCGACCAACTCGTAAAATCCAGTACGTAAAAAAGGTAATTTACGTCAGATCAAATACTGGCTACTACAAATCGATACTGATACCTCTTAGTCCTCTGCACTACTTTGCAACCTTTTTTGGCTTTTCTGAAAAGGTTTCGTTGAAAAAATCGAACCAAGCCGTTCCTTGTCGATCGCGTACCGAACTCCAATTGGTCTTAGATGCGACTTCCTGCCACTGCTCTTCATCAAACCACTTAAAGTTGATTTCGGCTTCCACATCGCGATGAGAGTGTTCCTCCATTTTGATTTTAACTGGCCGAAGGACTTCTTTCTTGTCTCTTCGCCATTCTGTTCGCGTGCGTTGGTGAAAATTTCGCTCGACTAGGCCGTTTTGCTTGACCAAATGGACGCGAAACTCCACGAGCACGTAATCCAGCTCAGGATCGAAAACCGACGTTAGCACGGCTTGTTTTTGTGGACCATACCACTCCGTCTCTATTCTCCCGTTGACTATTTGGGATGATTTAAAGACGAACGTATTCAAATACAAATTGGATAGAAGATCTAAGTTCGTTCTGTCATCTTCAGCTCTCAAAACGCTGCTGATGCTGCATACAAAAGGGCACAATCGTGGAACAAACGAGTTCAAAGGCTTACCGTTATCATCAAGCTCAATCTCTTGGGAAGACGAACTATTTTTCACTGGAGGATCGCCTGGCCTTTCAAGAAAATCACCTGGCAATGGAACCAAATACATTTTTCTATGTCTCTTCGCACCGATTCGTAGCATTTCACTATATCTTGGGCGAAATGGTTCCGGAGGTGCTCCTACTGTTTCATCGCTCGCAACGTTATACGAATAGTACTCCACGGCGTTCTTTTCGGACTTTGCAACGATGCCGAAAAAAGTCCTGATTCGCTGATCCCCATCCTTATCAATTTTTGTCATCTGACAATCGAACCGATAAGCAGCTTCCTTCAGGCTCTTATCGGCTTCGAATAGATAGTCTGTCACCAAATGTTTGTCGTCATCCGATTGAGCAGTTGAGATGCCTCCGCATAAGACAGAGAAACCCAGAGCAAGAACAACACATCGTCTGAAGTACATATCCAATTTCATGACGTTAGCAATTCGATTAGAGACTCCACCATCGCCCCTGAAACATCAACTATACTCTTAAGCATTATTTGTCCGGTCGCATGCCGTGACATTCCACTTGGTAATTGATGTTCAAATTGCGATTAAGCAACTCTTGGTGCACAAAGTTGTTCGTATCCTCTACTCCACACATCCAGCCGAGATTTTAATATCCTTCTAATCCTCACATTGACGGGCAATCACATCGAGGTTCAAGCATCCACGATACATGCCAGGGTTCATGTTGAACGCTGAGGATATCAGAGATTCGGTTAATTTGTCAACCAAGTCGTCTCCGTCATGGACCGGTCGACTTTGAAAATGGCGAGCTTTGGCACTCGGATTAACACCGTCGCCGAATTCGCTCCGCACTACCCAATTGCATGGATTACTCAAAGTTGCATAGGGCATCTTGCCTGTGGTGAAGAACACGTCCAACGAATCACAGGCTGGAAGCCTATGCCACACCGGGGCTTCGGCCGACTGAAGTCGGTACACCAACATGCGGGGCGGGAGACATGTGCTACATTGGAAGCAATCAGCGTCTTTTAGGAATAATCATTTGAGCTCAGCCGCTATAGCGTGTTTAGGAATGCCAGCAAATCTGCGAGCTCCTGAGCCTGTAGAGGTTCCTGCAATCGATGACGCTGATCGAGGAATACCCCTCGTAGTCCGTTGGCTCGATTGTCGTGGAAAAAATCAGGACCGCGTTGCGATACACCTCGCAGACTGGGCGGATTGAACAACCGCTTTCTCTTTTCGTCCTCGATACCAACATCGTATACGTCGTTGGATGTGTAGTTGGGAGCAGCATGACATTCCGAACACCCCTTCGATTCGAACAACAACTGCCCTCGCCCTACTTGCTCATCGTTTTCGATGTTCCTTGCCTTGGATAACGAAACGACCGGAGGCAATGACTCCATGAACGCTTCGATATTCTCGACTTCATCGTTGTCGAGCCGTCGATAGCTGTGCATCGTCTTTCGTATCGAAGAAACGATCTGCCCCTGGAGTTTTGGCTCGTGCCCCAGCCAGGTAAATGGAGAAGTACCCTTGATTCCCAGTAAACTCGGAACGCGTTTAGGCGCACCGAAATTTCGGTCTCCGAAGTTATCCGACAATTGTCCATTCGTGTGACCGTCGGTATGGCATGAAGCACAAGTCAACCATCGGTCGTGCGAGAGCGTCGCGCTGTGAAACAACTGTTCACCGAGTTCTACATTCGTCATCGCTCGAATAGGACCTTGTTCGATGACACTCGCAACTCGCATTCCTACCGCGTCGACAATGCTGATGGAGTCATCAAACTGATTGACGACATACAGCGTCTTGCCGTCGCCAGACCACACCGCTGCAGTAGGGAATCTACCGACAGGGATATATTGGTATGTGTATCCATCTGTACGGCCAATGGCGACTTGGTCTGTTCCGCCTACGGTTACCGCCACACGGTTAGTGGGTGAATGTACAGCCAGGCCTGTCGGTTCCGCTGCTCCATTACCTGGAACTCCAAGTGGATTCACTCGTCCGCCAACGTAGATACGGTCGCCAGCCTCTCGCAAAAGTAAATCGATTTGAATCAGCCGAACATCATTGGCCATCAACACGCCCCAATGAATTTCGTTCTCGCCTGTTTTAGCGTATTCGTTGAGCATCGAATGCAACGCAACCAATTGGTTATCGTGAACCTGAAGGCCTCTTATAGCAGCACCAAAGAAATCGTGCTCTGCAAGAATCCGTCCATCGGTAGTGTCCATCACCAAGACTTCGCGAGTAAACCCATCCGATACAACCAACGTTTGATTTTGTATCAACGACAAGATCCTCGGCGCGATCGGCAAATCCCAAACGCCATCAGGTATTCTCTCGATCACCGTAGAAGAAGGCTCCGCCGCAGTCGCCAGAGGCAATGCGTCAGCGGCTCCGCTTGTCCACCGCATCATCTCATCTCTGAGATCGATCGAATCGATTCGCCGCGACCAAAGACAAGATACAAAAAGACGCTTTTCTGCACTGTCCCAGCAAAGCCCCACGGGCGAATGAGAGTTCTTTACCGTCGCCACCAACGTCAACGATTCGTTGTGCCACTTCAAGATATAGGTCCGATGCGCTTTGGTCGAACAAGCCGCAATGAAGTCGCCGTCCAATCGCGTTAGCGCGTCAATGGATTCAGACAATGGTATCGAACACAAACGCTCGTTGGTTTGCGTATGGTACACCTCCAGCTCACCAGTACCAGCGCAACCGATCAACAAATGTTTCCCTGCTGCGTCGAGCAGCAAGTCTACAGGCCTGCGATACTTGGCAACATCTTGCCCAGGCTTGCCTCGCGCGACTGCAGCTTCAATTGAAACCATGCAGAAAAGGCCAATACTACCAATTACCAACAACAGGCGTCCCATACTGTATTTTCTCCGTGCCTACAGTCTA
>CAIXME010000507.1 GCA_903920425.1 uncultured Pirellula sp.
TAGGTCTGCGATGTCCATCAATGGGAATTGCGCTGTGCGTTCCCCTTTTTCGGCATTGAGGCTAATAACCACGCCGTCAAAGGGAGCGAGAACGCTGGATTGCTCTTGTTGCAGTTTCACAATTTCGATCTGCTTTTCGATACTGGCAATGGGGGACATCGCATCCACCAGCTCTCGTGTTTTGTGGGCTGCGATCAAGGCTCTTTGGCATTGATCCAATTGCAACTGGGCCATCTGCACAGCTTGGCGGGTGGCCAATTGAGATTGATCATTGATGGTGACCGCTTTTCGCAGTTCGTTCCGTTTGGTTTCCAGTTCTAGGCCACCGATTGCCGCACGCGTCAGGGGCATCGCTCGCAACGCTTCGAGCGAAGCGATTTGATTCTCTAGCGATTGGATTTGTTCTGTGCCGCGAGCGGCTATCGCACTTTGTTCTTGTGCTTGCTGAAGGGCCGCTTGTGCCAATTCCAGCTTGAGATTGGCTGCGTCGATGGCCAAGTCGGATTCGCTCTGTTTTGCTCGACGCATCGCTCGAGCTTCTTCCAAACGCAGCGTTGCGCTTTCCAGTTCTAGCGCACGGAGGGTGGAGCTTTGGAGCACGATGAGAGGTTGGCCGGCGGTAAAGCTTTGGCCGGGACGCAGAAGGATTTCTTGAACAATGTCGCCGGGGAGTGCGCTGATACGAACAAGGCCTTTTTCAGGCTGCAATCGACCTTGCGCTAAAACTTGTCCAGGTTTGTTTGTTTCCGCCACCCGCACTTCCCGATAAGCATGTGTGGGGAGGGATTCGGACGAGACGGGTGCGCTGCATCCTGACAAAAACGTAAGCCACGAAAGCGTCAGCCCACGGCCCAAATTGCCGGACGCAAATGTGAGTTTCGATTGAAACGGATTCGAAGCCATTCTTTCGCGCAATCGATTGTTGAGCATACAAGCAGGTTGGCCGACGGACGATTCCGAGCCCTATTCAGAATAGGTTACACTGCAAAGCGTGACCGCGTCTTTTCAGCGGTCAATTATTTTATTTACTCGCGAGGATTTGCGCCAATGTTGCCGGGAAGCATCCAACGGGCCACGCTATTCGACCCCAGTTCTCGACTGCGAACCGCCAACGGTAATCAGCCATCGATTCGGGCGACCAATGTGAACCATTTTTACGGTGCCGGCGAACTAAGAAAGCAGGTGTTGTTTGACAACAATTTGACGGTTTTCCCAGGCGAAATCATCATCATGACGGGCCCGAGCGGCTCAGGGAAAACCACGTTATTGACATTGATCGGGGCGTTGAGGGGAGTGCACCAAGGGGAGTTGTCCGTTTTGGGCAGTCCGCTTCATGGATCAAGTCGTTCGCAGTTGGTCGACTTTCGAAAGAACGTTGGGTTTATCTTTCAGGCTCACAATTTGTTCGAATCGTTGACGGCCACCCAAAACGTACGGATGTCGTTGGAGTTGACATGCCCCCATAACACGATGCGTGAAAACACCAAGATATCCAAGGAAATGCTGGAGAAAGTCGGGCTTGGGAATCGCACGGGACATAAACCCAAACAACTATCAGGTGGTCAAAAGCAGCGGGTCGCCATCGCGCGGGGGCTCGTGCATAATCCGAAATTGGTACTGGCGGATGAGCCTACTGCGGCTTTGGATGAACAGAGCGGGCGCACAGTAGTTGAGTTGTTGCAACGGATGGCGTCGGAGAATCAATCCACCATCGTGATAGTCACGCATGACAATCGGATCTTGGACGTAGCCGACCGCATCATCACTTTGGTAGATGGCCAAATACGAAGCGATGCGTTGGTGAAAGAGGCTGCGATCATCACGCAAATGCTGGCGAAATGCAGTGTTTTCGAAAAGGTGACGCCACGAACGTTAACGCGGGTTGCGGACGAAATGACCATCGAAAGTTTGCCAGCAGGAAAACAAATCATTAGGGAAAATGACCCTGGGGATCGATTCTTTTTGATTCGCGAAGGGCGTGTGGTGGTTAAGCGAGGGGTGCCTGAAATCGAAGTTGCAACACTTCGCGCTGGCGAATTCTTTGGTGAAACGGCACTTCTCACCGGCCAACCGCGAAATGCCAGTGTATACACCATAGAGGAAACGCTGCTTTGCTCTCTCAGCAAGGCTAGTTTCCAGTCCGCGATGAACGAATCAGCCTCTCTGGAGACGGAAATCAGGGAGGCTTATTTTGAAAGGAAATAATTTTCAAAATAAATTCAAGAATTTTTGCAAGGGGATTTTCTTCTTGCCGCGACGGAAAAAGTTCACATTTTGCAGCGTTTTTCGAGTGAATTAACGGAAAATGAACCTGGCCATGGCTTGTGCATTTGTCTGATTACCCTCCGAAGATGACGAAACCGTCACAGAAATACGTTGACAAAAATACGTGATCGGCTTTAACTACTCAGTACACACTCACTCCCTACCAACGAAATTCTCCCTCTTGAAAGAGAAATTGACGCCCCAATTTTTCGATCAAGCAAATGTGCCCGCTGTGTCTCACAGCACAGCGATCGAATCGGTCAACCCACTCCTCCAGTTCGCTGGCGGGTTGTTTGTTTTATTTTTCGTTTCTGTTCATTGTTGAAGGGCCTTATTATGGTTAAGAGTGTTCGCACTCGACGTAAGGGTTTTACCCTGGTTGAGCTATTGGTGGTCATTGCGATCATCGGGATTCTGGTCGGTCTATTGCTACCGGCCGTGCAAGCAGCTCGCGAAGCTGCTCGTCGTATGACGTGCCAAAAGAACGTACGCGAAATCGGCCTCGCTGGCTTGAATTTCGAAAGCGCGTACAAGAGATTGCCACCAGGTTTGATGGCTCCAGCACCAGGTTTGTACGGTGCTGCGACTCCTCCATACTCCGGCGGTATCCCATTGTACTTGGCTGACATGAACAGCCACAACGGTATCGGTCACTTGGTTCACATTCTTCCTTACATCGAAGCTAACGCAATCTATCGCGTTATCGAGCAAGAAATGAATTTGAATCCAGATACATGCGGTTTCGGACTTCCATCCGGAGACCCAGGTATCGCTCGTAACCAATATTGGTGGAACAACGATTACGGAGCAAGTCCTCCAAACAAGCCAAGTGCTTGGACAGCTTCGCAAAACAACA
>CAIXME010000508.1 GCA_903920425.1 uncultured Pirellula sp.
GGTCCATCCACCGAGTACCATTTATCCAAAGCGGCGGACCAATCATTTAAGTTTTTGACCCGTGCGAAACTCTCGCGGACTTCAAGCGATTGCGGATGCAGCGTCGAGTACTTGATTCCAAATTTTCGCATCGGCACACCCGCTCGTTCGCGACCGTAAAGCTCTTCTGCAAGTTGAAAATGATTGAGTATGACGTCGCGTTGCCGATGCAGGGTCGGCGGTGGTGGCAATGGCTTTCCATGGAAGATCGCTTGGCACTGTTCAAAAATCCATGGATTACCAATGCATCCGCGAGCGACCGTCACACCATCGATTCCCGTTTCTTGCATCATTCGGAGACAATCATCTGCCGTAAAAAGGTCACCGCTTCCGAGAATCATTTTGTTTGGGCCGACATGTTGCTTTACTTCCTTGAGAAATTCCCATCGACTCGGACCTACGTAACGCTGCACAACAGTGCGGCCGTGAACCGTAATGGCATCAACCCCCAACGCAAACGCACCGTCGAGTATTTGAAAAAAGCGATCTCGGCTTTCCTGAGAGTCATCGATTCCACGCCGCATTTTGACGGTTACGGGAATATGAGAAGGAACAATATCTCGGGTCCGTCGCACAATCTCCAAGGCCACGTCAGGCTGGCTTAAATGAAAACCGCCGCGACACCGCCCCAAAACCTTCTTGACCGGACAACCGAAATTGATGTCGATTACCGCGAAGCCTGCTTCCACCAGCTTTTGGGCTCCCAACGCAAACTGCTCCGGTTCCGCTCCCATGAGCTGTCCAGCCACAGGTTGCTCCTCAGGCGTGTTGTACAAAAAGTGCTGAGTGCGTTTCCGATCCTTGAGCTCTACCAAAAACTGGTCCAGCATTACCTCGCACAAGGAATAGGAAGCTCCATGCCGCCTGGCAATCACTCGCATGGGCCAGTCGCTGTAACCACTCAAGGCAGCTTGCACCACCGGGAAGCCGATGAAAACATTTCCAATTTTCAAAGGACGGTACAAGGCACCGCTTGTACTGTCGAAACTTGGCTCAGCGGTCTCAATCGCATTCAATTTTTTGGGCCGATCCAAGAAATGGGAGTAACGTACTGTTGGACGGAAAAGAACTAGCTATCCAGTGGGTCAATCCTAAGTGAATCCTGGCTCGTATTCAAGTCGATTCAATCGAGCACGTACCATCATCCCAGTCGCCCCCTCCAGCTTTTCAAGCCGTGTTAGAATCGCTAGCCGAGTCACTATCCGCGCATCACCACACGGCAGAATGTCGTTTTATTTTCCTTCACAAGATAACAATGTCTCTTAAAGCAAAATTACCGCAGGGGGAGTCAAAGCATGCTTGATATGAAACCAGTTTGCGAACGCTGCAATCGTGAACTGCAAGCAGACACAACAGACGCATTTATATGCTCCTACGAATGCACCTTCTGCAATGACTGCACCGAGTCCGCACTTCAGAACCGATGCCCAAATTGTGGCGGCGAACTGATACGCCGACCGCGTCGCAACGCAAAATCACCATCGCAAAGTACAGACGAATATGCGTCGTAGAAGTTCGCCGGTCCGTTTCTAAAGCCTTCGGGAAGCCCATGAAACCTATCGCATATGGGGGGTTGTAGTTTTCACTTGAGTTTCCATGCCTACGTGACTGTTTGGAACGTGACAAGGAATCGGGTCAAGGTTACTATGATCAAAATTAACATTCCCATACTTTTAGGTTATTCCAGGTCATTGCAGGTTAAACCCATGAGCAACGATGATTCCAACGACATTGTGGACACAGAAGATCAACCGACTCCGGTCAAGGCGAAGCCTCCGATTGCGGTAGTCCTACTGCTCGTTTTGATTTTAATCGCTGGCGTGTTCGGGCTATATATTGGCTCGTTCTGGATGGCCCAATCGAGCCAACTAGCTAAGCTCAAAGCCAGAAACGGTGACTTCGTTCAACTGCGTTTTGAACTGGAAGAAGGGAAAGAGGAACCGTACTTCAGCAAGATGTACCGCGAGATGCTGCCCGCCCCAATTCAAAATGTTTATTGGCGCAACAACGAATTGACTGCTGATGACGTCGCACTCTTGCTGACATTCAAGGATGCAGAAGTCGTCGTCATCGGCGCTGCTAAAGTCGAAGGGGAACACATCGGCAAGCTCATGGGGTTGCCCAAGCTAAAGCGAATGCGAATCAAGTCAACAGATATCGGCGTCGAAGGAATAGAAAAGTGGTCTGTTCCCAAGGACTTTGTGATGCTCTCGCTTGCCAACCCACAATGGAAGAGCTCCGATTTCAAAGAGATCGAGAACAAAGCCAAAGAGAACAAGGGTCTGGATGACAAACTCGAAGTTACGAGCCAAACCGGTCCAGCAGCTGGTGGTGGCTGATATCGCGGAACACTTTGCATAGCCCCCATGAGGAATTGGACGCATGAATTACCTGCAGCTTGAGAACAAGCGGTTTGTCGTCATGGGTGTTGCTAATCGCAAAAGCGTGGCATTCTTTATCTGCAAGGCGCTCCAAGCGAACGGAGCCCTTGTCGAGTTGGTGGTGCGAAGCGAAAAGAGACGCGACGAAGTACGCAAGTTGTTTCCAGGCTGCCCGATCTGGATCTGCGATGTTGAACACCAATCCGAAATCGATGCACTAGCGGCCCAACTGGGCCAGAATGAGATGCCAATCGATGGGTTGGTGCACTCTATCGCGTTTGCAGACTACAGCGATGGAATGAAACCATTCCATGAAACGACGCGGCGTCAGTTCTTGCAAGCGATCGACATCTCCTGTTTTTCTTTTATCGCAGTGAGCAATGCAGTAAAGAGCTTGCTGACTCCAACGGCGTCGATGGTAACCATCGGTATCTCCACGACAAAAATGGCGAGTGAAAGCTATGGGTTTATGGCGCCGGTCAAAGCGGCGTTGGATTCATCCCTCGCGTTCTTGAGCAAGTCTTTCAGTAGGTTTTCCAAAGTTCGCTTTAACGCAGTCGGTGCGGGTCTGCTGAAGACTAGCGCGTCCGCAGGAATTCCCGGCTACGTTGACGCGTATCTTTTTGCAGAGAAAGCCATTCCTCGCGGTGATGGCGTCACCACACAAGAGGTCGCTGACACAGCATTGTTTCTCCTAAGCCCTCGTTCATCGGGCATCACGGCGCAGACCATCGTCGTCGATGCAGGCATGTCAACAAATTATTTCGACAACCAAATCATCGCGCGCGTTGCGGGAAATTAACAACGGAACAAAGACGAATATGTCCGATCTCGAAATCGATGTCCATTCGGTTCACAAATGGCTCTCCACTCAATCTGACGACGCCGGACAACCCATTGTCTTGATCGATTGCCGGGAACGGAATGAATACGACGTGGGCAATATTGCCGGTGCGGTATTGTACCCCATGAGTTCATGGCCACCGCCAGCAGAAGCCATCGAATCGTTCGCGGGCAAGCGAGTGATTGTGCATTGCCATCACGGCGGTCGCTCACTCCGCGTCGCCCATTGGTTCCGGCAAAACGGACATCCAGAAGCAACCAGCATGGCAGGTGGCATCGATCTCTGGAGCGAAGAAATAGACCCAACGGTTCCCCGATACTAGCAACCATCATGCAACACATCACCTCTCGCTTCGCGTCGTACGTTTCTCCATGCATTGTTGGAGCTTTTTGTATTGTCGCGATGACTTTTCTTCCCAACTGTAGTGCTCAACAATCCAATTCTTCCGACCCAAAAGTGACCGACGAACGCATGCCCCCCAGCACAAATCAATCGATTGAGAATCCTCAACAACTGGTCTCGACGAAAACGGCTTGGTCGATCGCCATCCACGGAGGCGCGGGTGGAGACATGTCGCGATGGACAGATACGCAAAAGAAAGTGCGGATCGATGGGCTGCGAGCCGCATTGAAACGAGGGACTGATTTGCTGGAATCAGGATCCAGCGCGGTCGACGTCGTTCAAGCTGTGGTTCAGGTGCTCGAAGACGATCCGAACTTCAACGCAGGACGCGGTGCGGTTCTCAACAGCAACGGCGACGTTTCGCTCGACGCAGCCATCATGGATGGTTCCGACCTTTCCTGTGGAGCTGTCGCCAATGTCGCGACCGCTAAAAATCCAGTTCAACTCGCAAGAGCCGTGCGCGACAAGACTCCGCACGTTTTGCTATGCGGAGATCCAGCGGATCAGTTCGCAAAAGAGCAGGGGATAGCACAGGAACCGCAATCCTACTTCAAAACGCCAGAACAGATGGAAAGCTGGAACGTATGGAAAAAGAAACAAGCGGAGCGAGATTCCACGACTTCCAACACGGATCATAACACAGGCAAAGATAGACTTTTCTATCTGGGAACTGTCGGCTGCGTCGCTCGCGACCAACATGGAAATTTAGCAGCAGCCACCAGCACCGGCGGACTGCTGGGCAAACGATACGGTCGGGTTGGCGACTCACCGATCATCGGGGCAGGAACCTATGCCAAGAATCAGACCTGCGCAATCAGTTGCACCGGGGTAGGGGAACTCTTTATAAAGAACCACATTGCCACCGCGGTCTCCTCCCGCATGGAGTACTTGAACGAATCACTGGAACAAGCGACCAAGCATGCGATCCACCAAACTTTGCCAGAGGACTCGGGCGGACTCATTGCAGTAAACTCCGCTGGGGACATCAGCCTCGTGTTTAACACGCCTGTCATGGCCAGAGGGCAAGCCAAGAGCGACGGAACTTTCCAAGTTGGACTCGTAGACCTGGTGAAATAGTTATGCTTTGCAAATGGCTTTACGGCCTGACACTTGCTTGTTTGTTACTAATCGGGTTCGTTACTGCGTCCCACGCATCCCAACTAGACACCACAACCGCGATCGCAGCCGCATCCACGCTATCCAAACAAGTGTCTGCACAGGAGTGGCTAGGGCCACTGGCAGGAATCGCTCTCTCGCCGTTTTTTGGGCTCGCCTGTTTGTCCGGCGCCGCCACTTATGGACCAGAGTGGCTCCAAAATCGCAGTGCTCTGTTCTCACCAGCAAGCCCACTGAACAATCCTTTGCTTTTTTGGATCATGACCGGCCTGACCGTCATGACGAGCTTGCCACGGATGACAAAGGTAAGCAAGCCGCTTGCCTTGGCGGCTGAAAAGCTGGAACTTTACTCTACGCTGATCGTGTTGTTAGCTTTGCGGTTTTTTGGGCCCACTGCCATCAACGGGCAACCGACGCTAACCATTGACTCCGACGTGCTGCTCATAGCCGGTATGCCATGGGACGTTTTCCTCAGCTTGGCTGCTGCATTGAACCTCGTTGTAATCAACACCGTCAAAATCGCGATTGAGATTCTTGTCTGGTTGATCCCTGTACCCACGGTCGACGCCCTTCTCGAGGTTGCAAACAAATCGACTTGCGCCGGACTCATTTCGCTTTACGCATACAGCCCAGCACTTGCGACCCTTTTGAACGTGATTCTCTTCTCGATCTGCTGTTTGTTCTTTTTTCAAATAAAAAGGCGACTCGCATATTTGCGAGAGATCTACTTGCTACCCATGCTTGAAAGCCTTTTTCGATTCTCGCGTCCCGATTCTTTGCCTCTGTACGGCTTTCTGGCAGCCCCCTGGAACAGCTTGCCGTCCAGAACGGCGATAAGGCTATTCCTGTCCGAGAACAGCGATCACGTGGAACTCCAAATCCCAAGATGGTTGGTTAAGGAGAAGAAGAACGGCCTGCTAGTCGCAAAGGAATTTCAATCTGGCATGGTCGCAGACACCATTGTCATCATGGTTGACCAACAGCGGATCGAGTTGCACGTCAGGCGAGGATTTGCAGAAAAGATCAATGCAACCATCCGTGCAACGATCTTGGCAGGCGTTTAGGAGCACTCGTTAGCGAACCGCTGCCGTGACGACCAGTTCGGCTCGATAGCCAGGTGCGGCCAATTGCGTTATGGTGCATGCCCTGGACGGTGCATGCCCCTCTGGAATCCACTCATCCCAGAGCAAATTAAAGAGTTCTAGATCCGCTGCATCCGTCAAATAAATCAGCACCTGTATCAAGCTCTTTCGGTCGCTGCCAACCATGGCCAAACGCGTATCGACCTGCTGAAAAAGTTGAGCGAACTGATCGCGAGCTGACAACGATACGTCGTCGGGCACCTCAACAAAATACGCGACTTGGCCAGCTACGACCGCATCTGACCAACGTCGCGTTACACCGTATCGAATCAATTCACTCATATGCTACTTTTGACTTCGGTACTCGGACCGAACATGCGTTACGCCTTGAGGGGTCAACGTCGCCGTGCTGGAGAACTCGCCAATTTTGCCAAGCACAGTCCATAGCCCCAACAAGTCCTTACCAGTCAACTGGTATTCACCAATCGATTCAGCTGCGGATTCGTCTAGCAAGGAATCGTCTAAACTGGCCATCGATTCGGTTAAACCATATCGAACCCACGGTCTTGCAAATTCGATAACTCGCCCCAAATGGACATAGGAAGCAGAGGACTGTTTGGCTTGCGGATCAATGTAGTCGCTGCCAAGGGCCAGTTTCTTCACTTGGGCGAGAGCGATCGCTTGCTTGTCCGAATAGCTAAAGACAACGTTCGTCCCGCTGAACAACCCTTGCGGCATCATCTCTGGCGGAACAGGGCAATCCTCGGGAATCGGATAACCAAACTTCTCACCAGCTGCAATGTTAGATTGGACAGGACGAGGAATCTTGTACGCTTCGGGGATGGATTCGGGATGCTTGTTGCGAACCGCGACCACAACATCATCGAGGATAGCGAACAAGTCTTCGAATCCACTCTTGAACAGTGAAGTATCCGTCACTCCTGTTACCGCAGCAAACTCGGGCAATGGCAATTCGTCCTCCGACGGAGGCATGTCTTTAACCCATTGCTTCGACGAAAGATTGCCTGCACTCATAACAATCGTGTGCTCTCCAGACATGGAGGGCAAGAACTTCTTTTCCCATGTATCTGCGAGGCGAGCGAGGAAAGGCCATGCAAGGTTGATGTTCTCCACCGTTTCTTCTGAGCCGTTATCGATGTCCAGCTCGCTCCAATCCAACTCCGCAGCAGCATCTAGCCTCGTTTTGAAACGTTTGGCAATTTCTCGAACCAACTGGAAGTATTCGGGGTGCTTTTGAAATCGGAGAGTTACAAGCAACATAGGGTCGCCACCTACATGCTCCAACGCCAACAAGGGTTGTGTGGAATCGGTGACAACGTCCTTCGTACGATAGTAGAAATGCTGCTCCCAGCCTGTTTCCGTTAGGTACCCGACCGACGTAGAGCCTTTGAATTCAGGGACCAATTTGCCAATCGATTCATCGACCCATTTGCAATCGGTCACGACATCCTTGGTAAAGTCTCGCAACTCGCTCGCCTCATCCAATTGCTGCGCTGCTTGCATCAAATTGGCAGCAACGTTTCGCGAAAAGAAATTCTTTAGCGACGAATTGAAATTGGCTTTGGAAAGCGCGTCGGACACGAACGAAACCGATGTCAGGGACTTCGACATGGCATTCCGAACTGGTTCCATATCGGCATTTTCCAATACCGTCTTCCCCTTGCCCAAGCTTTCGATCGCTTCCGGGGTGGGTCCCACACCAACGACGAAGAATCCGTCCAACAAACCGATGGTGATGCAAAAGGCCTTTTTCTCAGCAACCTTTTGGAGCGAATCCTTCATCTCCTCATCAAACACGTCGTTCGTCGGAATCGAATCCCAAGGAACTTGCTTGCCACTATACGTCCAGACCAATCGATTGCCGCGACTGTCCTCGACCCGCTTCAAATTCTTTAGCAACTTGGCCGCTTCTTCGTTGAACCCTAAAGCAAAAAGGCCCGTTTCTAACTGATCGATCTTGGTCAACGCCCGATCTTCGTCATTGCACTTTCCGCCCGACAACAAAGTGGGAACAACCAGCTTGTCTAGCCCCTCGATCATCCTGGTCGCAATAATGGCGAGTTGTTCGTTTCGAGCCTCTTCGTCCAACGAACTTGCGTTTTGGACCACCATTTGGAGGTCTTCGTTGAGCTTCGAAGCCACTTCGTACCACAAGGCACAGTGGCTATCTCCAACAGCAAAGACATCTGTTGAAATCAAATCTTCGAGAAAAGCCAAAGCGTCCTTGGCGTTTTCATTGCCCAAATAGGTTCTCGCTTGTCCTCCGAGTCCGTCGCGCTCGGCCCACTGCGCCTTGAACGTTTCCATTGCGTTCGAAAACCCGGGCAACTCGGTAAGCTCTTGGACCACTGGGCCTTTAAGAAACCGATCCCATTGATTCTTTAGCTGATAGGCACCGTAATAAAAATCGGCATCCACAGGAGCGAAATGCATCGATGCTGCTTGCTTTGCTTCTTGTGCATGCAGCGTGAAAGATAGAGGCGACCAGCACGCAGCCCAAGCTAACGCGGGTACTCCAATGCATCGTGCAAAACTCTTCAATCGCAAGCTCATCTCTTCACTCCTTTTTGGCGTGATTTGGGTGTGGGGAAGGGCAAAAGCCCAATTCAAATTTCAAACCTATCTAAGTCGTCCATCAACTGGTCGATATGGGGAAAGTCGTCGTCATCCAGCGCGAGAACATGCAAGGGAGAAACACTATCTTTAGCTGCTGGTTTGGCCAGCGCGGGGGAAGCGTTCGCTGCGACGCTCTTATCCGATGTTCCCGATGCGGGTGTGTTTCCGATAGGCTCCTGCGACACCGGATGGGATGATTCTGAGGTATTCGACATCGGCTTGCTCACGGCAGCGATCGAATGGACAGCCGGTTCCGAGCGCGACGCCGAGCCTTTTGGCGATTGCAAACCAATTGAGAAGACCGGAGTCTGACGAGCCTCGCGCAGCGCCCGCAATGTCTTGATGGTGGAATCGATCGGGGTTGCGACCGTCAATGCAACATAAAAAACCTTTTTCGGACTCACCGACGGATCTTGGACACTCACGACCCGCTGACTCCCATCGACAGGGAGCAACTCCAAGGAGGGCATGCCGAGCCTATGCAGATGTTGGCACACGTACTCCATCGACTCCCATGTCGCGAGCGCGAAGTCACCTTTGAGCCCTTCGATGCACAAATGATCTGTCGTATCCAAGCCAATGGCCTTTAGATCCGCGATCAACGTAGCATCGAGCCCATTCTCGAAAATCAGCCTCGTGATGAGTTGCTCTTCGTAGTCGGCGACCGCCCCAGAACGACGTTCATGTTGGCTGATCACCACTGGAATTCTAATTGCCATTCCAGTTGTTCCTAAAGATCTTCGTAAGCAATTTCAAACGGCTTCATCAATCCCTCAACATCACCGGTTTTGTACCCTAAAGCAAACCACTTGACGCGTTGCTTGGATGTACCGTGGGTAAACAAATCCGGGTGCACACGATTAGACGCTCGCTTTTGCAACGTATCGTCTCCGATTTGACTGGCAGCGTTGATGGCTTCTTCGAAGTCACCCGAATCCAAAATCTTCTTGCTCGCCTGTGCGTGGTGAGCCCACACCCCGGCCAAGTAATCCGCTTGCAATTCGAGCCTTACGCTCAACTGGTTTCCTTCTACTTTGCTTTGCTGGCTCTGCATGCGTTGCACCTTGGCAGAAAGTCCCAATTGATTCTGAACGTGGTGCCCAACCTCGTGAGCGATCACATAGGCCATTGCAAAGTCCCCCGGCGCACCGAACTTGTTTTTAAGGTCGCGGAAGAAATCGAAATCCAGATAGACGTTGCTGTCGCCTGGGCAATAAAAGGGTCCTACGGCTGCAGTTGCAGCGCCGCAAGCCGATCGCACTTCACCGCTGAAGAGAACAAGTTTTGGCTCTTGGTAGCGTGCACCTAGCTTTTCGCGAAACAGCTTTCCCCATACGTCTTCCGTGTCGCGCATCACTACGGATACAAAATTCTTTAGCGGGGCATCGCGATCATCTTTGGGGTCGACGGCAACGCGAGTCGATTGCTGCGGCTGTTGCTGGCCAACTTGTTCCATCAGTTGTGCCGGATTTGCGCCCAGAAACGTCATGATCAGAATCAGCAATAGAGTGCCAATCCCGCCTCCCGCGACGATTCCTCCTGCCGCCATCGCCATCCCGCGTCGATCTTCCACATTCGACGACTGCTCTCGGCCTTCCCAACGCATAGCCCATTTCCCTATTCAAAGTGTCAAACCCAGGCTCAACTATCGACAACGTTCATCGGGGCAGCGGAACCTGTGCGCCGCTCGCTCCAACACCCGGATTGGACAGCGTTTCTCGCAATTTCGCAAACCCAAGCGACCACAGAATGTAGCAAAATTCTAGCAAACTGAAATGCACCGAGCTCGGGAACTCACAAACTGCTCCTCAGTTAACCATTTCTTGAATGGCATGAGGCTAAACACCAAAGGACGCACACATTCTCGGCAAACGTCAGGGCAAAGAGAAACTCAGAACTGCAGTCCTGCACTCCGGATGCATCCGGGATGCATCCCACAATACGAATCAGGCTGGCGGGTTTCCACGCAAAGATTGCCCACGAATGTTGAAATCAAAAGAGCCGTGACCGCAGCATGCAGTCTAGATTGGCTCCTCGCACCCCAAACTCAACAGTAAGAACTTCGGTGTGCCAGTCGGACGAAACCGACCAGCACGCTCGTGTTCATGTTTAAGCAATTCTCCCACAAGATATGGGAGCGACAATTAGTCTTCCGCCAGTGGCTTGATCTTGCTCACAGCCGGTGGGACCTTGTCTCCGGCCGCGGGACTCAAAGTGATGCCCGGCTTTTGAACTTCCTCTTCCTTTTTCTTGCTTGGGGGAGGCAGTTCCGCTTCGACTTTGGATTCTGGCTTTTGTGAAGTTACTTGACTGGAATCACCAAAGGAATCCGAAGGCGACTCGTTTTTCACCTCTGGTTTTTCAGCGACCGCTTGCTTGACGTTTTTGTCATCTCCGACTCCGCTCGCAGTAACGACAGGCGCATCGACGATTGGCAGTCCGTTGTACGTCTCACCAACGATCGGGTCGGTAATGCCCAACGGAACACGTGTCGTGTAGGTCTTGGCAACGGTTCGCATTTCGGTGTACGGAACCGATCTCGCAATCCTCTGAGGCACTTGTACCTTTTGGACAATACGCTCCATCACCGGTGTCTTGATGACCACATCTTCGCTAACCACTTCCGGCTTGTACGTGGTGGTTTGCGTTGTGATTGGCCGAACGTGGGTCTCTGGAACGTACTCCACCTTTTGACGGGGCACCTTGCGAGTCACAGGCTTTTGAACCGTTTGCGGGACCATCACCTTTTCTTGAACAGCTTCCATGCGTTGCGTTTGCACGGGAACCTGTTGCGTCACCACTTGGTTTTCAAGCCGAGTTGTGGTGATCGGGACTTGTTGTTGGATCATTTCGGTTTGCATCCGGGTGCTCGTCACCGGCACTTGCTGCGTGACAACTTGGTTCTCTACACGGGTGGTAGTTATGGGAACCTGCTGTTGCACCATCTCGGTCTGCATCCGAGTCGAGGTTACTGGGATTTGCTGCGTCAGCGTTTGTGGCATGTAACTCAATTGAGGCACTGCAACTTGCTGGTAGTTGGGCTGATACTGCAATTGAGCGAAACTTTGACCAGGAGCTTGGTACGGAACCCATCCTAATCCGCCGCGCTGATAATTTGGCAATCCTGTCGCGGGGTTATAATTGTAGCCGCCTTGTTGCCAACGCAGATGATAACGAACGTCGCCTGGTTGAACGTATTGCTGTGCAACATAGCCACCCGCATCAACGGTTGCTGGCTGGTAGGTGGTCACAGGTTGGAACGCTGTGTAGTTCTGGGTTTGCATGGTGGTCTCGGTAACCGGACGCTGCACCGCATAGTTCTGCGTCTGCATCACGGTTTCCGTCACCGGCCGCTGCACGACGTGCTGCTGCTGTTGCATCGTGGTTTCTGTCACAGGCTTTTGAACCAAAAAGTTCTGTGTTTGGTAAACCGTTTCGGTCACGGGCTTTTGTACGATCACATGCTGTGTCTGATACTGAGTATCCACAACGGGCCGCATCGTGGTCACAACTTGTTCGACCTGCGAAGTCTCGTTCACATACGTTGTCTCATCGACATACTCGGTCGTAACGACTTGCTTGTATACCGTATATGTTTCGTTCTTGGTGGAGGTCTCCACAACTGGCTTGCGAACGGTGTACTGTCGCTTCTCAACGCGTTCCTGGATCGCAGGACGCAATGTTACGATTTCCTTCTCAACCAATCGATCTTCGTACTCGATTCGCATCGAAGTCACAGGAACTTGCTCAAGAACCGTTTCTGTTTGCAATCGGAATGCGTTAACTGGCCCGCAGCACTGAGCCTGCAATTGCGAGTGCATCAAGCAAGACGAACCCGCCATTGCCAACGCGCCTTGGAAAAGGCGAAGGAATGCGTGTCGTTTGCGAAATCTTGAGTCCATAGCGTCGTGACCTTTAGGGAATTCTGAAACAAGTGACCTAATTGTGGTTTATTCTGGCAAGTCTTTCAAACAAGAAAGCAAATCATCACCGAGAAATCCCCATTCAAGTGCTTACCGTGTCGATCTTTAGGAAAACATCTTTTTTTGAAACCTTAACGGCAACTTAGGTGTCGTCAAAATCGCTGTAATCGGCATACTCTGCAAAACGCGAATCGATCAACAACCCATCCTACCTATAGCTCCCATTTTAAGGCAAACAGAACCAATGACTGCTCCCGAGGTAAATTCCCAAAGTTTGCACGAACTCGGTTCCAATTACTCGGTTCGTAACAATGACTGGGCAGAATTCTCCCGCAAAAAGGGGGCCATTTTGGTGGTAGGGCACGGGACAAGGAACCCGCAGGGGGCAGCACAATTGCGGGACCTGGTCGCCCAAATGCAGGCGAAGCTGCCTATGGCAACTGTTCGCGGCTCATTCCTTGAACTGGCAGAACCGTCCATCGAACAATCGATAAACGATCTTGCCTCTCTCGGAACCCAATCCATACTCGTGGTTCCGGTTCTGCTATTCTCCGCCGCCCATGCGAAACAAGACATACCCGACGCGGTAAAACAAGCATCTGCACCGGTGGGGATTGAGATCATCGGACAAACCGAATCGCTCGGTACCCATCCCAGCGTGCTTGAGCTCTCAGGAACACGATTTCAAGAAATCCAAGACCTCCAGAACGCGAGATGCTGCCCTGCGGGGAGCTGTGCCCGAGTTCGATGCCTCTCCAATCAGTGCGAATCCCAAGGAGTCCCCCTTGGACGTATTGGTCTTGCCATGGTCGGACGCGGCACAAGCGATCAGGCCGCACTGGATCACATGAGACGTCTGACGTCGATGCACATTGTAAATATCGGACTCGATACGTATGCGACCGGTTTCTTTGCCGGAGGGACTCCAAACGTCGATGGCTTGCTCGACCAAGCTAGCCAGTGGGATTGCGACACCGTTGTTGTCCAGCCGCACCTCCTTTTCGAAGGGGAACTCATGGATCAGCTTCGAAGCAAGGTCCTATCGAGACAGCAAATGCATCCAACAAAGCGTTGGCTCATAGCTCGCTCATTGGGAGCAGACCCGCTGCTCGCCAATGTTTTCTTGGATTTGGCGTACGAGCAGTTGCCCAAAAACGAACCCAAAAAAGCTTGATAAGCTCCACATATATACGGTGTGAATTTCTGGTGCGTTCTGTCATTCCAGGTTCGGGCACTGTTAGAATACGGCCCATTCGTGAAACCGTTTTCTAACGAAACCCTTTTTTTGGAAACATACGCCATGCATTTTTTTACACCCGCTTGGTCTAAATGTGCGAAGTGGGCTTTCACAAGCCTTCTCTGCGCATCAAGCGCATTGGTCGCGAACGCTCAGGATTCGAATCGCTACAAGATGGTACCGGGCGATTCGCTTGCCATCTCCTCAATCGATGTCGGCGTCCTGCGAGATCTCAAGGAATTGGAAATGATCCCGTGGGAGATCATTTCGGCCGTCGGCAAGAACGAGCTGGGAATCGACCCTCTTCTTATCGAAACAGTCGATATGGTATCCGGAATGCCCAGCATCAACGGGCCCGAGTTCGGGATCGTGATCAAGACCAAGACCGACGTCGATATCGAACAACTGAATGACAAGCTCATGTCGGAAACGACACGATCTCCAAAAAACAAAGAGATCAAAATCCGAGCACTGAACGAAGCGCCTGTTAAAGTGGTCCAAACCGACCCCAAAACGATCCTCGTCGGCTCCGAAGGCACACTTCGACGTATGATGGGGAACAAGGTCCCTCAGGGCAAAGCAATCGAATTGCTAAGCGCTTCCAAGCTACCGATGCGCTCCATCACATCCCTTGCGACTCTGCGACCACTCGCAGAAGGAGCCTTGTCCGACGCGGGCGGCATGATTCCAGCTCCACTGATTCCTGACCTGGAAACCGTTATCGAGCAGCTGGAGTATATCCAAACAGGCTCGAATCTCGGCATCTTGGGTGGCTTGTCAAGCGATCTCTCAATCAAGCTGATCGGTAAAGATGCTGACTCGACAAAGAAATTGTTCGACGCGATCAACCGACTTCGCAAAGAAGGGCTTGATCTGCTTGATCAATACATCCAGGAGCAAATGGAGAATGAGAAGGAAATGCCCGACGACGTCCGTGCTGCCATCAAGCAATACGTGGCGCGAATGAAGTCGTTTCTCGAACAAGCTGAGGCTTTGAAGCTCGAAGGAAATGAAATCGCTCTCAATGCACAAATGGCCTATTCCGTGCCAACCATCGGCATCCTCACAGGCTTGCTGCTCCCTGCCGTACAGGCAGCTCGAGAAGCCGCCCGTCGTATGCAATCGACGAACAATCTCCGGCAACTGGGACTCGCCATCCTCAATTATGAGTCCGCATATCGCCAACTGCCCTCACGAGCGGTCGTCGACAAGAAAGGCACGCCGTTGCTCAGTTGGCGCGTAACCATGCTGCCGTATTTGGAACAACAGGAACTCTACAACGAGTTTCACCAAGACGAGCCATGGGATAGCGATCACAACATCAAATTGCTAGATCGCATGCCTGCACTCTTTACTCGCCCCGGCTTCGAAGGACCTCCAGGCCACACGCCTTACCTGGCGACCTATAAGAAAGGCAGCGTTTGGACATTGGCCAAGCCTCGACTACGCGACATCACGGACGGAACGTCGAACACCATCGCAGTGATCGAGGTCAGCGATGAAAACGCCGTGCCCTGGACTAAGCCCGACGATCTAGACCTTGATGCAGTGGATGCATTTGACTTTATGAGAGACCCCGTTTCTCACGTTTTGTTTTTTGATTGCTCGGTACGTGCCTTTCCAGCCTACATCGGTGCAGCACCCGGCGGACTGGATCCGTACGTGACTAGCAATGGCGGCGAAGTTAACCCAGAACTGCCGTAGTCACGTCGCTTTCACAAAGCGAAAATAGATGATGGTCGCAGACGGATTCAGCCAACGATTCCGTCTGCGTTGATCGCTTCGAATGGTCCAGCGACTAACAATCTAACATAGCCACCCAGCTGCGTAGCCGCATCACTCACCCGATGCCTATTGGCTCGCAGCGGGATTGGCTTTGTGTGATCCAAACCCGGTAAAGTAATAGATTGCGCCAATCAAAGCAACGCATACAAGCAACGCGCGAAACACCGTTGCCATGATCAAGCCTGAATAGGACTCTGGCAAATCAGGCCACTCAAGAAACAGCTTTTGGATGGCCATCTCTTGTACCCCAACCCCTCCTGGCGTAATGGGGATTGTGGCCGCTGCCATGGCTGGAGGTATTGTCATGAAGTGCTGCGCCAACGATGGCACTTCGGCATAGAGCGAATTCGATATCAGCGCTCAACCGATGGTAAAGCAACTATGCACGGCCATCGAAGACGCGATCAGCTCCAACACCAGCCAAGGTCGCCCTTGAAAGATCATGCAGGCATGGGCAACACGATGCACAACATGCCCAACACCCGGGATACTGTTAAGCCATTTGAGCGGGATCAATCGACCGAACAAAACAACAACAGCCAAACCGCCAACGCCGATCACGCTCATGATCATGGCGCCGTACCAAATCTGACGCATCAACGGCGACAATTCTGGTGCGAACGCGAGACTCACACTTGCCACCAGAACCAATCCGAGCAGTCCAATCGCTCGATCGACCAGAACCGATGCAACCACCTCGGCTCGCTTCTTTTCTGCATTGCGAGCCGCTTCGATGGCTTTGAAAAGATCGCCACCTACCGCGCCAACACTAACCAAGTTTAGCAATGTTCCCAGAAACCCCAGGCGGATAGCTTCGACCAAGCGAAAGGGAACATCGAGAGCTTGCACCAAGATCTGCCATCGCCAAAAGCTGACCAGATGCGCGACCAAGATAACCACAAAGGCTTGTCCCAGCAGCCACCAGTTCTTGTCTTGCTCCACCAACGCTTCCCAACTTTTCTTGGGGAACGTGGCGATGAGCCATGCAACGATACCGATCAGGACCGATACTTTGATAATCGCTATGATTCGCGACTTGGTCGTTGCTGGCATTGACAGAATTTGCTCAAGCTGGAGTTATAAAAAAACCTCGATGAACCAAACAGTTGGGCCATCGAGGCAAATGCATTGTTAACGCCTAAATTAGGACTTCGCGATGAGACAGCTTACGCTTTGACAGCAGCAGCCAATTTAGGAGCGTTCGAAGTGTCTTCCCACGAGAACTCAGGCTCATTGCGTCCGAAGTGTCCGCCAGCAGCAGTCTTGCGATAGATTGGACGTCGCAGCTTGAGGTACTCAATGATTCCGCGAGGAGTCAAATCGTAGAACTTCTGAACGACTTCGCAAATCTTTTCGTCGCTAACCTTGCCAGAATCCTGAGTGTCAACTCGTACGCTCACTGGCTTGCTAACGCCGATGGCGTATGCAAGTTGAATCTCGCAGCGATCTGCCAAGCCGGCAGCAACGATATTCTTTGCAACGTGGCGAGCCATGTATGCAGCGCTTCGGTCCACCTTGGTTGGATCCTTACCGCTGAACGCTCCACCACCGTGACGTCCCCATCCACCGTAGGTATCCACGATGATCTTACGGCCGGTCAAACCGCTGTCGCCGTGAGGTCCGCCGACCACAAAGTTGCCGGTTGGGTTGATGTGATAGGTGATGTCATCCTTGATCATTGCCGGTGGCAAGCAAGGCTTGATGATCTTTTCGATCACGAATTCGCGAATTTCTTTTTGCGAAACGTGAGGTGCGTGCTGCGTTGATACGACGACGTTGTTGATTCCAACCGGTGTGTAGCCTTCGTATGCTACCGACACTTGGCTCTTGGAATCAGGACGCAACCAATCGACTTCTTTATTGAACCGAGCTTCGGTCAATCGATTGGTGATACGGTGTGCCAACGCGATCGGCAGTGGCATGAGTTCTGGCGTGTCGTTGCACGCGTAACCGAACATCAAACCTTGGTCACCTGCGCCGGTGTCCTTGCTATCGGTGGAGCTATCCACACCCATGGCGATGTCTGGACTCTGACGGTCCAAAGCGACCATGACGTTGCAAGTTCGGCCGGAAATACCTGCCTCATCGTCGTCGTATCCCACGTCGAGGATCGCTTGACGCACTACGTCCGCGTAGTTGACTACTGCTTTCGTTGTAATTTCGCCGACGATCAAAGCGAGACCGGTCGTTACGACCGTTTCGCATGCCACTCGGCTCATAGGGTCTTGTGCCAGCAAAGCGTCCAACACGCTGTCGGAAATCTGGTCAGCCAGTTTGTCTGGGTGACCCATAGATACTGATTCGCTTGTAAATAGATATTTGCCCGAAGCCACCGAACCAACCTCCCTCGAAGGGATATCGAGAATGAAGTAGAGAAACGAAAAAACAGTCAACAAGACGCATAGTGTAACCACGCTTTCCAATTGTTGAAGCCAAAACGGTTCCGAAAATGCCCGGCACAGTCATCAAAAACCGCATACTTGGGCCAATCTATGCAAATACCCACATGAAATTCTGTTTATTCCTAATCCCTTTCCAGGCCGCGAGGTACCTTTCCCTGCCTCAACCGTGAGGCAGACCCATCGTATTTGAAAAAACCACCGTCGTTTTAGCCCTGGAATTGCAAAAATGCAGCCCTCGAACAACTCCAATTCCGAGCCAACTTTCGCCTGTTCCGAAGCATGGCGGACTTGGTGGACCGATCCTGTGATCCGGTCCCGAGTGCTCGACACGGTTGAACGAGCCGCAATCGTTCTTCTGTTTTCGAGCTTTTTGCAAGCCATCGTGGTGGCTATCGCTGACGCCGTCCATCGCGGACATAGTGTCGTCATCGGCGACATTATGCTGCTCATTACAGAAACGATGATGGTGGTTCTGGTGCTTTTCCGCAAAGGGGCAAAGAACCTCTCGATGAAGCCCGGCGACTGGGCATTGGCTTTCTCGGCGACATGCCTATCCTTGTTGGCTCGCCCCTTCGCTGGCCAACCGCACTCCTGGGACTCGATCGCTGTTTTCTTGACCATTATGGGTCTTTCGACACAGCTCATTGCAAAGCTGACACTCGGAAGACGCTTTGGAGTTGTTGCAGCCAACCGCGGGATCTGCAGTTCCGGCCCCTACCGAATCGTGAGACACCCGATCTACATGGGCTATGTGATGTTGCACGCTGGATTCTTTCTGCTGAATCCAACAGTTTGGAACTTGGTGATATTTGGATCGCTCTATGCCGTTCAAATTCCTCGGATCCTGGCAGAAGAGCGATTGCTCAGCCAAGACGAAGACTACAGCAAGTACATGAAGAAGGTACGTTCTCGTTTGATCCCTGGCTTGTTCTAGATCTATCGGTGGCCAAGCACTGCGAAGAAAACAAAAAACGTTTGCGTGCAGGACGCAGTGGTATGATTGCTGCAACGGGAGCCTCGCGGCGGCCTTTGCCTGCAGCATAAAATCAATGACGAGTGAGCGTAGCCATGATGGCATTTCATCATGGCATCTCATGATGTCATCTTTCGGGGGCCCCGTTCGCATTCCACGTGCCCCCGTCAGCATCTCGCTTTCTCGTGTGCGGACCATGACGACCAGGAATCATTGAGGTACCATTAGCAGGAACACTCTCCGTCGTTCCACTTCGCACCAGATAAGCCGCCAACTATGAACCGAAGCCACGCATTGATGCTGCTATCAGAATGCACCGGCGACGACATCTGGTCCATCCCGTACTGCCAACAACGGCTCGTCCCCCAATCGTGGATCGACCAATGTCGCGACGGTTACGAGAGTGGATTTAATTCCACGCAAGAGACGATCTACTACCACAACAAACCCGTCAACCAGTTTGAAGGGATCCGCGATGTAGATCTGGCCTGCAAACTCGGGGTCGTCTTGGGCATCGATGTCTCCAGTATCCTGGCTAGGCACCGCTCGCGTCGCGACGTGGTTCTCGCTATCCAGGAAGCAGTCGAAGAAGACTGAACGCGATGTTCGCGAGATCGGCGCACTAGGATTCTACCTCGTTGCATCGCCATGTAGGCGACATTACTTCCCGGCAAATTCCCGCGAAGTTTCTTGGGAGTTCAACAGCGGTTGTCCCAGTCGGTATACTACGTTCGCTGTCTGCAACAATCTTGATTGCAGGAGGGGCTTCTAGTACTCCAATACCGATTCTTCCATGCAAA
>CAIXME010000509.1 GCA_903920425.1 uncultured Pirellula sp.
ATGCGAGCATTCATCCGCGCGGAGGTGGGACGCTATCGAGGCAAGATCCAGATGTGGGATGTCGTCAACGAAGCGATCGATGATGGCGACGAATTGTATCGCCCATCGGGCTGGACCAGAATTGCAGGCGAGGAGTTCATTGCAGAAGCGTTTCGATGCGCGCACGAGTGCGATCCCGACGCGATCTTGATCTACAATGACTACAACAATGAGTTGTTGAAGAAGCGAGAGAAGATGATAACCCTGATCCGAAAGTTGCAGGCCGATAAAGTGCCTGTGCATGCGATAGGTTTGCAAGGGCATTATGAATTGGACCAGATCCCGTTCGACGAGATCGAAGCGACATTGAAGGCTTGTCGCGAGTTGGGGCTGAAGGTTGCGATATCGGAATTGGATATCGACATGGTCCCGCGTGGTCGCTGGTGGGCTGATGGAGGCAAGTACCGTGATGAGATGTCCAAGATTGATCCGTACAAGGATGGATGCCCGCCTGAATTGCTTAAGCGGCAAGCGGAGCAATACGGCAAGCTTTTTGCGATATTCAAGAAGCACTCGGACGTTTTGCTTCGGGTTTCTTTTTGGAACTTGCATGACGGAGACAGCTGGCTCAATTATTTCCCGTGGAATCGAGTGAATCATCCATTGTTGTTTGACCGGGAGCAGAAGGCGAAACCGGCATATTTTGAGGTGATACGCGAGCTTTCCCGGGGTCGGTAGGTTGTTTTTGGAGGGGCAACACTGAAGTTCAGAGGGTGTCGACGAGTCGGGAGAGCGGTAAAAGCGGCAAAACTGTTATAAACACCGCAAAACCGTGGCTGGGCAAGGCAAAGGAGCCTCGAAAAGGCCTTGCCCAGAACGGAATCTGCCCGTAAAACATCTTTTCTCGCACCCATAGCTCAATTGGATAGAGCATCGGTCTACGGAACCGAAGGTTCCAGGTTCGAACCCTGGTGGGTGTATTTCGGCAAGGTCCTTTGCGAGAAGGACTTAGAGCGTCCAAAAATGGATAACACTCGGCGACTTCGAGTGAATGCCATCATCATCCAAAAAGCCAGTGGTTTTGAACCACTGGCTTTTTTCATTCAGTAGAAGCCGCCCAAAAAAAGCGGTCATCGATGTGCCAGGCCTTAGCCAAAAGCTGGTGTACCGGCTTCAGCCGGCGTCTTCAAAAACCAGCCGTCGCACCCCATCCGCGATCATCCGTGCAATCCGTGGTCAAAAGGCATTGGACTTGGTTGAACAGTCCTAGAAACCATAGCTCCTAGATCAAAGCTATCTTTAGTGGTTTCAAACATGGATTGCTCAATGTGGCATAGGCATCCTGCCTGTGGTAGAAAACACTTTCAATGCATCACAGGCTGGAAGCCTATGCCACTTGAGGGTTGCTCCAGGCCAGCGATGACGCTTCCACGGTAGGCTGGTTTTATGCAGACGGACAACTGAAGCAAGAATCCGTGAATTTGCCATCGAACATATCCGCTCAGTTCATCAACCGCTATCAAGGCGCCGATCTTAGCGATGTGACCACCAAAATCATGGGCAAAACAGATTCCACGCTTTCTTACTCCTGGACTGCGGACGGTCTATTGGCCCAGATCCAGCAGACTGGCTCCACCGTTTCTACCAAGAGCGTGAAGTACACTTACGACGATGCGCAACGACGGACCAAAGTCGAACGCTTCTCGGACGTCAATAACGCCAACCCCGTTTTCCAAACGGTTACTGTCTATGCATCCGCGGCAGGCACGACCGTTCAAAATAAAGGGAACAAGGGCCGCATTGAAACGATCACGCATTCTCGTGGTTCGACCGATTTGGCCAAGTACAACAATTACTCATGGGATGCGGCTGGTCGTTTAACCAACGTCTCTTCCGCCACGACAAGCCATGCTTCGCACGATAACACGTCGACCTTTACGTACGATTCGGTCAATCAACTAGTTGGTGCGGACTACACCAACACCAACTACGTCGACTTGAATTTTGCGTACGATGACAACGGCAATCGCAATACCAACGGCAACGTTCCAGGCGCTGACAATCGTCAAGCTTCGGATGCGTCGTGGACCTACAGCTACGATGCCAACGGCAACATGATCAAGAAGATCCGCAAGTCGGACAACAAGGAGATCAACTACACCTACGACCACCGCAACCGTCTCACCGACATCAACGATCAGACGAGCACACCGACCAAGAAGGTACACTATGGCTACGACGCGTTGAATCGACGTTACTTGATGACGTTGGACAACAATGCTGACGGCAGCATCGAAAAAACGGAATACTACATCAATCAAGGGCTGAGAACAGACCGAGGCAACGCAGGAGACGAGTTGGCGTTGCAATTGGATGGCAACGGAGTTGTACAACGTCGAATCTTGCACGGCGCCTTGGTAGATGAAGTGCTTGCGGAGGAAGTGGTTACGTCGCCGACGGCGAGTGAGACGCTGTGGACGTTGACGGACGAGCAAGGATCTGTTCGAGACATAGCCAAGGTGGTTAATGGTACCGCAACCGTCGTCAACCACATCATGTACGACGCATTCGGCAATACAGCCGCCGAAACCGATGTAGCCATCTCGCACTTGTTCGGCTACACAGGCCGCGAGTTCGACAGAGCAACTGGGTTGCAATACAACCGAGAACGGTACTACGACCCTAAATCAGGTCGCTTCATCAGCCAAGATCCGATGAGTTTCGCCGCAGGCGATGCAAACTTGTATCGATACGTGGGCAATCATGGGACCTACGCCACGGATTCGAGTGGGTTGTTTGCAGACCCATTAGCCTTCCCGAATCTCTCAGTTAACGGGAAGGTGTTCGAGTTTCCAATGGCACCCACAGGTTCTAGAACAGACGGAGATATGAAGGCGGCAGATCGAATAGCCAAGGGGTTGAGCAGTTCTTATCGGGACTATGCATCACATGGTGGAACATGGCATCATAAGTCGTTTGATTCCCAAACTGGAAAGTTTACGATGCAACTTGTTGATTCAAAGATTCACAAAGCTGGCCATATTGGAGGAGTACTGGAATATGAACGGTGGGTTCAGGAGATACTCGAAAATGGATCATATTCAAGCTTGAATCCAGACCAGGCGAAGGCGTTTCAGACTGCACTGCAATCGCGTGTTCATATGAAGGAAATAGGAAGACGACTAAAAGAAAAGGAGATCAAGCTTTCAGTGTCGTTGACTAATGCGTCTGCTGACGTTGCTGAAGTTTCGTTAGAAAAGGGTGGAGTTGTTACAAAAATCGTTCCGGCAATCGGCGATGGAGGCAAAATCGTGAGGGTAATAACAAAATACGCCCCAGGTGTAGGAATCGCTTTCGCGATTAGTGCCGGGCAACAAGCATTTGCCAACGGCGGCGACAGTGAGGCAGTTGCTACTGCGGTGGGGCGAGACCTTGCAGGTGCCGAGCTAATCGAAGCAGGCTTCCAATTGGTGATCGTTGACGGCGGGGGGATAGTGCATGATTATGTTATGAACCCGGGCGGGGTTATAGCGAGACGTGCAAGTGCCCTTACAGATCGTGAGCGTGCAGAGCTAATTCAGCAAACAAATCAATGGATGAAGGAACGTCAATCAATTTCCGAGATCTTGGACGAGTCTCCGCCATTAAGTGACGCATTCAGTCAGTTTTGGGATTGGTGTATGGGCAAAGAGGAACCACAGAAAGTCAGGTTTTGATATGGCATGGACATCACGACATAGATTCCGCCGTTTGTACGAGAGCGAATTTAGACAACCACAGGATCTTCCAACCCTACCGTCAGACTACATCTCATTCTTGAACAAGTTCAACGGGGTCAAGTTTGAGACCGGTTTGAAGATCGATGTATATTCAGGAATGACGGCCCCCCCAGAAAACCCACTAGACTGGTTCGTGCTCTCGGTACTCTATGGAACATGCAGCGATGAGGAAGATGATTTCCTGGATCTTGTTCGATGTCAAAACGACTACCATTTTTCGAAATGGAACAAGGGCAAACTCGTTTCAATTGGAGGCACTCATTCATTCAATGAGTTGTGTTTGAGTATCCGTGAAGAGGATTTTGGTTCAGTATACCACTGGCAGTTTCCATCTGACTCACCAACAGAAGCCGATTTAGCAGGAGAAGAATGGAGGGACTTTACGCTTGAGAAATTGGCTGCCTCCTTTTCTGAGTTCTGGGGGAAACTCGATTTGTTTGCGATTCCAGACTCAGAAACGTAGCTTGAGAGTATCAAGGCTGCTTAATCAGTCAAGAGCAATGGACTTTCATACCAGGATGGAAGACGGTCAGTGATGTAAAATGTCTTAATCATGCCACTGCACCGGAGCACTGGCAGTACTAGTAACTAGTCAAACATTCGGTTGTAAAGGCCATGCTCGCCTCGACACCACGGAGCGATACACCCACATTACGCTCTATCGTCTGCGGGAAGTGCACTCGAAGACCCACCCCACATGCGACCAACGCTTGAGTGATCAGAAAAGTAGCATCGCATCGCCGCCCCAAAACTAGCGTTGCGTGACCATAGCTCCCGCGTGCACGTATACGCGTGAAGCCAAAAGGCGCAATGGCCTAAAAATTTGACCACGTACTTTAGCATCACGTCTTCCAGCAACGAAAACACAGGTCGGAACGTGCGTTTTTTGGGAACGTGGATGATACATCACATATGACGCATTCGGCAATATAGCCGCCGAAACCGATGTAGCCATCTCGCACTTGTTCGGCTACACGGGCCGCGAGTTCGATAAAGGCACAGGCCTTCAATACAACCGAGAACGGTACTACGACCCTAAGTTCGGAAGATTCATCAGCCAAGACCCGATGAGCTTTGATGCGGGTGATGCGAACCTGTATCGCTATGTAGGGAACCACGGAACATATGCGACAGATCCGAGTGGCAACGTGGAGCGAGGGAAGAGTAGTACTGTTCCCGGTCTAGATAAAGCCATTCGTTCAACTGGTGGTTTCGGATCCGGTCAAATCATTGCCAAAGATGAAACTGGATTGCGATTTATTGATGTCGACGTCAATCCATTTTATTTGCCTAGCCCCAATAGCAACGGGAGCTCTCCGCATTCTGGCAACGACTTCGCAACATTCGAGGTGAATGTTACAGAGAACAACACTTGTCGAAGTCTACTGGTCAACTGGAGGCTTAATTGCGATGGCACTTTAGGTGACGAGGGACCAGCGTCGACGCAAGAGATAGGCAAGCCTTTTTACGTTGGGCAGAACCCATCTGGCTCCATGCGGGCAACGACAGATGAAGAACATGCGAGGTTCCGTGCACAAGAATTGCAAAGGTTGTTGGCCGAACATGCGTTAGCGGTTGAATACCGGAAGCAAGAACAACTGAACAGATTGGAGACAGAGCTCACTCGAGAATATCCTCGAGAATGGGGTGCAATATTGCGGGATCGTTTGCTTGATGCTACTGTTGACGCTGCGCAAGCATTTGTCAGTGGAGCATTACAGCAGCAACCTGAATTGCAGAGCCAGTATGTTTCGCCCTACGTTACTCCTCGGTCGAGCGCGAGTGGCCCAAGTAGTGCACCACGGTCAATTGATTTCGGCAAATTTCAGTGGAAAGAAACTGAGAAGGCCCCAAAGGAAGCTGTTGAAAACCTGCCAACTGTTACGTTTAGCAGTCGTACCCATCGCGAACTGGCTGAAAACATACGGCATGCACAAGCGGCAGGACATCCATCCGTTCTTACTCATGGCGGTAATGCAGCAGCCAACCGCGCCGCATCACTGGAGGGTGTTCCGAATAATAAACCTCTCAGCCGAGATGAGTATCCGTTCGCATCGTCGGTTGAGGGTGGTGCAGGAGCATGGGTAGGGCACGTGCCCGCATCACAACAGAATTCACAGGGTGGAATCCTGTCCAATTTCTTCAGACGAAATCAAATTAAGCCCGGTGACAAATACCAAGTTAACACTGACTGAGGCGTGAATCGATGAATACAACAGAACAACTCGACTTGTCGGATAAGAGTACGATGCAATTCTCCTACGGACAGTTTTTGGCGTACGACCAGAATGAATCTGAGCCAGGAAGTCTATGGACAGACAAGCATATTTCTCAAGGTTTTGTTCGGCGGAGCGAATCACTCGGGATTGGCACGCTCGTACAGTTCGGCGCAGCCAATGTTCGTACATTTAACGGTACTCCCGCCAGCTTTGATGCCTACGACCGAGTCATCTCAGTGCCGATCAATCTACCATCTGGAATCCTCTGCATTGAAGGACCAGAGGAGTACCCGATTCAGCGCTCGATTAACGTAGAACCTGGTTCTTACCGACTGATCGCGGCGCAATCGCTCGTTTCCGAAACGAAACTCAGTATCGACATTTTTCTCGAATCTTTGGCAGAAATCGTTGCGAATAGTGAAATCCTGAAAGCCGATGACGCACTTGAAATCTCTGGGCCGTTACTAGAGACCGGTGATGTAGCACCCTGATTCAATAGTGGTTATGTTATGAACCCGGGGCGGTAAAACTAAAGGGGCCACCCATCTAAATTGTTGACGGGTGTTTTGGCGTTTGTTAAAAAGGTCTCACCAAAAACTGGGTTATTTCCGTCAGATCAAGTCCTGACTAATGTAAGTTATACGTGTTCCGTTCTCAGTGTTCAGTGAACAACCAAGAATTGTCTCAAACAAGAATCAGTAGCGGCGTTCGCGGCGTGTCCGACCGAGCGATAGGGTGGGTGTCCGGCACCGCGTACGCGCAGCGTGAGCGGGGATGACAGAGAACCGCGCTGCGGCAGCGAGAGACTAGAGTTGTGAGAGATCAGTAAACTGCTAGGCAACAAACACAAGTCAGTAAACTCGCGGCGACGACTCATCCCCCCGCGGGTCCGGAGGACACGATGCTCAAAGGACCGCGAGCAGCCCGAGCCGGGGCAGATTGCCTGCTTTTAAACAGATGAGGGCACGATGGCCGAAATCATTATTTGTGAGGGGCGTAGTGAGGCATATAGGCCGAACGGAATGAGCCACCCTAGTTGAATGGCGACCGCAAATCGTCGATGTTCGGCGATTCTGGTGGGCCATGGCCCACCAACAACCAAGTTTCTTTCCCGAAGGATGGTTA
>CAIXME010000510.1 GCA_903920425.1 uncultured Pirellula sp.
ATCGATTGTGTTTAAGCCTGAGTAGTTGGATCGGTGAAGTGCGTTTTGGTATCGCAGTCGTAGCGGAAGATGTGAATCTTCCGTGTCCCGTAGCGGAAGATGTAAATCTTCCGGGTCTCGTAGCGGAAGATGTAAATCTTCCGGGTCTCGTAGCGGAAGATGTGAATCTTCCGGTGGCGGAGCCTTTACGTCGTGCGATTCCAACGACAACGACGGGCAATGGACGCTGGCGATTCGCCGGAACTTTCACAAGTTCCGCTACGCTTTGAAAAGCGAGATGCCCCCACTCTTCGTAGCGGAAGATGTGAATCTTCCGGATGCGGAGCGTTTACGTCGAGCGATTCCAACGACAACGACGGGCAATCGTACCTGGCGATTCGCCGGAACTTTCACAAGTTCCGCTACGCACCATGAACGGAACTTTCACAAGTTCCGCTACGCACCAAGAACGGAACTTTCACAAGTTCCGCTACGACAACCAATTACTTCCCCCCGAAGGGCCGCAATTTGGACAGTACTTTTTCGTGCACTAGTCCGTTGCTGCCCAAGCAATGACCGGCTCGAATATTGAATACGCCATCCCAGCTTGAGAAAGCGCCGCCCGCCTCGACGATCACCGGTGCAACGGCTGCGACATCCCACGGGTTCACAATCGGATCCACCATCACTTCGGCGCGGCCGGTGGCAACTAAAAGGTAGCCGTAACCATCTCCCCATGTCCTGGTAATATAGGCTTCCGCCTCCAATTCATGATAAGCCGACATCGCATTTCGTCTTGCGAAGTTATCGGACTGCGATGTTACCATCAATCCGTCTGAAAGCTCGGCTTGTTTCGATACCCACGTGCGCGTCAATGGAACACTGCTCTGCACCTGAGCCTCGGACTGCATCTGTCCGTACCAAGCTCCTAACCCTTTTGCGGCTACGACGATCTCGCCGAGAGCTGGGATGGCAATGACGCCAATGGTTGGTTCACCGTTGACGGTCATACCCACCAACGTCGAATAGAGAGGAACTCCAGCGATGAAGCTTTTTGTTCCGTCGATGGGATCGATAATCCATTCGAATCCTGATTGACCAGCAACGCTGCCGAACTCCTCTCCAAGCAACGCATCGTCCGGATAGGCTTTAGCAACCATCTCGCGCACCGTCTGCTCCGCTTGCTTGTCAGCGCGAGTCACAGGGGAACGATCGCTTTTCCGTTCCACTTGGAACTCTGAAGTCCGAAAAAAACGGAGCGTCTCTCGGCTCGCAGCCGTGGCCAGGTCCAACGCGAACTTCACGCGCCCGTCAAAAGCAGGCTTGAGCACGTCAGGTAATTCAAAATCAGGAAAATTCATTTGTTTCAACAGGTGAATAGGGCAAAACGGAAAGGGACCGTTCTAACATATTTTTGAATTGATTTCGATCGACCTAATGGTCGTGGAGTACGAAAATCTGCGGCGTATTCCCGTAGCGGAAGATGTGAATCTTCCGTGTATTACCGTAGCGGAAGATGTAAATCTTCCGGATGCGGAGCCTTTACGTTTAGCGATTCCATGCGACAACGACGGGCAATGGTTGCTAGCGATTCGCCGGAACTTTCACAAGTTCCGCTACGTTAAGAAAAGCGAGATGCCCTCCACTCTTCGTAGCGGAAGATGTGAATCTTCCGGATGCGGAGCCTTTACGTTTAGCGATTCCATGCAACAACGACGGGCAATGGTGCCTAGCGATTCGCCGGAACTTTCACAAGTTCCGCTACGATAAGAAAAACCACGCACTTTCCGCTCCGACGTGCGAAGCACCAACGCAATTTACACTTCGATTGCTGGATCCCATTCCCAAATCGTTCGGTATCCGCCGATCTTTTCGGTGTACGCGATCATGTTCGCATAGAACTCGTTCGTCGCAAGCGTTGCACTATCCCCGATGATGATCAGTTTTCGGCGAGCGCGCGTCAGCGCGACGTTCATACGGCGTGTATCGGCAAGGAAACCGATCTCGCCAATCTCGTTGGACCGCACCAGGGTTATGAGGATTGCCTCTTTTTCTCGCCCTTGAAAACCGTCAACCGTATCGATTTCGATCGCCTTGTACGGACAATTTTGACGCAGCCAACGGACTTGAGCAGCATAAGGTGCAATAACGGCGATATCCGCTGGAGGGATACCATGTTTGCATAGCTCTTTTAATTGCTGCAGAATCCAACCTGCCTCTTGAGGATTGTATCTGCTTTCTCCATCCGGTTCCGGTTCTTCTTCCCAGCCAGCACCCGCGGTATCAACAAAAGTGACTGGCGATTCGATCATCGGCGAGTGCGGGGGAGGCACTAGATCGCGCAACAAATGAGATTCAACCGTTCCGTCGGCGATCAAGGTACCGTTATAGAAGCAATCGGATGAGAACTGCATGATCTCCCGATGCATGCGATACTGGACCGTGAGTTGCCTCGTTACACGATCTCCATAGGTGCGAACCAACCGTTCCATCAGGCTCACATCAAACCCTTGCTGGGCCGCTTCGGTGGAGATAATCGTGGGTGGCAATTGGCAATGGTCGCCGGCCAACACGATACGTTCCGCTCGCAAAGTCACCGGCCAGCTGCCCGGTTCGGTGCTTTGACACGCTTCGTCGATCACCGCCAAATCGAACTGCCGATCTCCCAAAATCTCGGGATCAAAATTCGTCGTCGCGCAGATCACATCAGCGCGGTCCAAGATGTTGGCAATGATTTGGCGTTCATAAAGTTTCGCGTCTTCGCGCAGTTGCCGAGATTCCTGACGCATATCGTTTCGCTGTCCTGGAGCTGGCTTGGCGCGCGTGTACTTGCCGGCCTTCCTCGCAATTTTCTCGGCTTCTCGCATCATGTCTGATACGACTTTCATTCCAGGATCGTATTCGACCAGAGAATCAAGCGTGTACGCTTGCAGTTCTTCTTGAACGCGGGCTGGGTGACCAATTCGAACGACCCGAACACGATTGGCGGCCAGTTTTTCTAGCAAGTTATCGACGCCCGTATTGCTGGGCGCACATGCGAGAACCTTCATCCCCTTGAGCACCGATTGTCGAATCAGCTCTACCACCGTGGTCGTTTTTCCAGTCCCAGGAGGGCCGTGAATGATGGCCACATCGCGGGATGAAAGCGCGAACTGGATCGCTTGTCGCTGCGATTCATTGAATTTGGGATCTAAAGCGATCTCGACAGGCGGGTCGAAACGAGGCTCACGATTGTCTAGCAAGATATCCTTGAGCTGTGCGACTCGCCCCCGTGCGTTTCCGATAGCACTCAGCGCATGCAATTGCCGATTACGAGTGATCTCGTCGGCGGATAGATCCAACCGAAACCGTTCTCCATCGGGCCACTCATCAAACGCAACTTCGATCGACCCGACGTTTCGAGCGCAAACAATGCCATACCCCGAATCGCATTCCTCCAGCTCATCTGATGCGATCACGGGCGATCCAACGCGAAACCGATTCCAAGGCAGATTCTGTGTCCGGTTTCGCTTAACGAAGGTGACCAGATATCGACCTCCCAAGCCGGTTCGATGGTCGTCGATAACGAGGTCCACCAACGTATCCCCGCGTGACTCGGCGTTCGCTTGATTGCGAACCTTGCGACGCTCGATCATGCGCAGCCGTTCTGCGTCGGATTCCATGCTCAACCAAAGACGGAGCTGTTGAAAATGTTGGTCGGGTGATAAAGGCATGAAACCAATTTTGATTTGAAAAGCGAAAAGATGACGCAGCGACAAATTCGCCGTCCGCAAATTGTAACGCGAAAACGTATTTAACGCGTCGCGTCGTGATGTTTGCGTTCAGGCTCGATGGCTCACAGAGAGACACTAAGCCACAGAGAGGAAATGAAGAGGAAAAGTGATCAAAAATATGTTTAGAGAGATCTCTGTGCCTCTGTGCCTCTGTGCCTCTGTGCATCTGTGTGAAAATTCTTCGTAATGGCACGGCACGTGTGCCTATTTCGATCGCAAATTACCAGAGGACTGCTCTTTAAGAAAATCGCGATAGGTTGCCGCGATGCCTTCATGAAGTCCGATTTTTGGGCTCCACCCCGTAGACTTGAGCAACGTCGTATCGGTTAACTTACGAGGAGTACCGTCCGGTTTACTCGTATCTGTTTTGATTTCACCCGAGAAGCCTACTGTGCTCGCGACGAGCTTCGCCAGTTCAAAGATACTAACATCAGTACTCGTTCCGACGTTGACCCAGTCAGGCGGATTGTCGAGTTGGCACAGATGGATGATTGCATCGGCAAGATCATCCACATGCAAAAATTCTCTACGCGGGGTGCCCGTTCCCCAAATAGTGACACTGGCCTCACCGTTCGCTTTGGCTTCATGAATCCGCCGGATCAAACCAGGCAACACATGGCTATGTTCTGGATGGTAGTTGTCTCCCGGCCCATAGAGGTTGGTGGGCATCGCCGAATGGTACAACACACCGTACTGTTGCCGAAAGTATTGGCAAAGCTTGAGACCAGCAATCTTGGCAATCGCGTACGCTTCGTTGGTTAGCTCAAGCGGACTCGCTAGCAATTCGTCTTCTTTGATCGGTTGCTTTGCCAGCCGCGGATAGATACATGTGCTGCCTAAAAACAGAAACCGCTTGACTCCATTGCGATAGCTTGCGTGAATCGTTGCCAACTCCTGACGCAAGTTATCGGTTAGGAATTCGACCGGGAAGGTTTTATTTGCGTGAATGCCGCCCACCTTGGCGGAAGCAAAAATGACCGTGGCGGGGCGATGCTCGGCAAAAAACTCGTTAACCTGCCGCTCATCGCAGAGATCCAATTCAGCACGCGAACGTGTTATCAACTTTGTACCAGGTTCGGAAGCCAGCCGACGACAGACGGCCGAACCCACCATGCCGCCATGTCCTGCAACGAAAACGGGTGATTCGATCATGGATGAGCAAACAAGTGGCGTGTAGGGATGACAAAACGACCGTCCCATCATAATCGAAGATGGCAATGTCTTCGGCTTGAAACGCGTACTATACAGCTTCTACTTGGCAGTCATCGAGCGCGACGCTAGCACCTCTGCCCATATACCGCACCGAAATCAGAAGCCGCACCTCGTTTTCACGCCGAACAATCGTGCCTTCAAAACCTTTGAAGACGCCCGATTTTACACGGACCTTCTGTCCGGGTTCCAGACGAGTTTCCGGGGCCAAAGGTGCATCGGTGAGAATCAAGTTCCGAATTTGGCGTAGATCGTCCACCAATTCCAATGAATTCGCTACCGGCATGCAGCGGCTGACACTGCCAGTCGAAATAGCCCGATACCGAGCCATCTCGTCTCCCTTGATGAAGACATAGTTCGGAAACAAAGGCTCGACGCTGGTGCGAATACGCCCTTGTGGTGAGCGATACCGGCGAGCGATCGTCGGTCCAAAAAATGGAATCTCGATTTCGATCAACTGACGCATCAGTTTTTTCTCAAATCGCGCCAACGTATACAGCGCCCACCATGGTGTTTCTTCCCCGGTCACCAAATTATCGCTGGCTGGATCCAGCAAATTCAGCGGCCATATGTCAGGTTCCGGCTTCAGGAGAGGCATAACGCAATTCAATTGGTTTAGTGGAGCACAGGGGCGAGCATCAACTCAATTGTTCGTTTCAGTTATGCCATTTTCTATCCCAAATTTCTCGGATTTTCTGGCATTTTGCAACTTCGTTGGGATTGATCCTTGTAATCCGAATGAACAAAAGCCTCCGAGGAAACGGAAGTGTCGAACGTATCCAAACGAGGGGGAGCAAACTTGTTTCGTTGGAATTCAATTGACGTGAAATCGCGGAATCTCTAACCTCCCCGGCGACCAATTGTAGAAATTGCGTAGAATGCATCGATTAATGGAGCGACTGCACCGGCCCATTGTGGGGGCAAGTGTAGTTTGCGGTTGTAAAGGCCAGCGTGGGCTTGGCTAGCACCAATTACGAGAATCCACTTTCGAACGAACTAAAAATGGATCTGCTTGAAAAAATTTGGGAGGGTACCACCAACACCATCAACGGAGTTTTGGGGGGTATCGATCGCGGTCTAACGACGTTTTTTGGGTCCGCAAACTCGCGACAAATCAAGCGATACACTGAGTACGCAAAGCAAATTGGTGAACTCGAACCGCGAATGATCGCCTTGAGCGACGCAGAGCTTCGCGATCAGACTGTCAAATTCCGCAAGCGTCTGGCAGACGGCGAAACGCTTGACGATCTTTTGGTCGAAGCGTTCGCGACTTGCCGCGAAGCAGGGCGACGGTTCATGAAGATGCGGCACTATGATGTCCAGCTGATCGGCGGGATGGTTCTCCACGGCGGAAACATCGCGGAAATGATCACTGGTGAAGGAAAAACGCTGGTAGCCACGCTGCCAACATACCTGAACGCCTTGGAAGGCCGCGGCGTTCACGTCGTGACCGTCAACGACTACCTGGCTCGCCGGGACATGGAGTGGATGGCACCACTCTACATGTCGCTGGGCATGACTGTTGGAAACATCCAAAGCGGCATGGGTAACGATGAGCGTCAACGATCGTACGCTTGCGATATCACTTACGCGACCAACAACGAACTCGGGTTCGACTATCTGCGCGACAACATGCGCATGGCCGCCCGCGGAGACGACCGCTTCGCCAAACATACACAACAAGTGCAAGGACCATTGCACTTTGCGGTAATCGACGAAGTGGACAATATCCTCATCGACGAAGCCAGAACACCACTGATTATCTCTGGCCCTGCCTCGCGCGATATGGCCAAGTATGCGGACGCAGACCGCGTCGCTCGCGCATTAAAACGTGAAGAGCATTTTGTGGTCAACGAAAAAGACCACACCGTCAACTTGACCGATGCAGGTATTCGCGACGCCGAAAAGCTTGCTGGGGTAGAGAGCTTCTACACCGTCGGCAACATGGAATGGCCGCACTTGCTGGACAACGCCCTCAAAGCGCACCACCTTTACAAGCGCGACGTCAACTACGTTGTCAAAGATGGCGAAATCATCATCGTCGACGAATTCACCGGCCGACTCATGGAGGGACGCCAATGGAGCGATGGCTTGCACCAATCCGTGGAAGCAAAAGAAGGGGTTCGGATCAAAGAAGAAACCCAAACGCTCGCAACCATCACGCTGCAAAACTTCTTTAAGCTCTACAAGAAGATCTCCGGCATGACCGGTACGGCCATGACCGAGGCCACCGAATTTAGCAAAATCTACAACTTGGGCGTCACCGCGATCCCGTCCAACCGAGGCCTACTGCGCATCGAGTTTCCTGATTCGATCTACTTGTCAGAAAAAGAAAAATACGCTGCGGTTGCCGACGAAATCGAACGAGTCCACAAATACGACACGATCCATTTCAAGGACTCCAAGCGAGGCGTCGTAATCTGTTCGATTCAATCAGAAGACGACAATTCGATTACGTTCAAAAAGTCGGACTCCAAAGAAATCGAAACGGCCACCACTGCCGAGATCGACTTCATCGATCGCGCCGGCCGCCCGATCTTGGTCGGAACAGTCTCCATTGAAAAGAGCGAACGGCTATCAAAGCTTCTCGAAATGCGCGGTGTACACCACGAAGTGCTCAACGCCAAGCAGCACAAGCGCGAAGCGGAAATCATCGCTCAAGCTGGAAGAACCAAGGCGGTAACGATCGCCACCAACATGGCTGGCCGCGGTACGGACATTATCCTCGGCGGTAATCCAGAGACGATGGCTTGGGCTCAACTTCAAGACAAGTATCCAACGCGGCTGGAAGTCCCCAAGGAAGAATGGGATAGCTTGGTCCACGAGATCGACCAACGCGAACACATGAAAGAAGAAGGCGAACGGGTCCGAAAAATTGGTGGCCTGTACGTTATCGCAACAGAACGACACGAATCGCGACGTATCGACTTGCAGTTGCGAGGCCGATGCGGTCGCCAAGGCGATCCAGGCTCCAGCCGCTTTTACTTGTCTCTCGAAGACGACTTGATGCGTATCTTTGCGGGAGACTGGGTCCGCGAATGGATGAAACGCATGGGGATGGGCGAAGGAGACGCGATCGAAAGTCCCTACGTTTCCAAGCGAATTTCCGGTGCACAAAAGAAAGTCGAAGAGCGCAATTTCGAGCAACGAAAGAGCTTGCTCGAGTACGACGAGGTGATGGATTACCAACGCAAGAAGGTATACGGCTACCGCCAACAAATCCTCGAAGGGACCAGCTGCAGAGATCTCGTAATGCAGCAGCTCAAGCAACAAATCGAAATCAACGTGGATCAGTTTACCGATCCGCTCTTTGGCCCGGAATCGTACGCGAAATGGGCTGGCACCCGTCTCGGCGTGCAACTCGAGCCCAAAGACTTCCGAGGAGTGGATGCTGCTACCGCTAGCTCCTACGCCAAAGACCAGGCACAGCGAACTGCCGAGACTCAGATCCTCGACGCCATCGACGAAAACCTTCCCTCAGAAGAAGAACAATCCGAGTGGAACTGGGACGCGATGGCCAAATGGGTTAACACCCGATTCGGTACCAACTATACCGTTGGCATGCTCAAGAAAATCGACCGCGACCGCATGGACGAAGAGCTCATCGATAAAGCGGAAAAGTACATCGAAGCAATCGATTTGACCGAAGGCGATGGATTCCTCAAGGAAGACTTCGGACTGTCGATGCTGGTCGGCTGGATGCGAAACAAATTCGGCATCACCGTCTCGCTCGATGAATTGCGAGGAGTCGAAAGCGAGCTACTCAAAACGCGTCTACTCAGCAAAGCTGAAAATACGTACGTCGAACGAGAATGCCAATACCCGATCATGGTTTCGTTTAATCGATTCCAAACACGGACTGGCGAAAATACCTACATGATCGATGGCGAGAAGCTCGCGGAATGGGCATCCACCCGTTTCGAAGAGCCAAACGTCTTTACGATGCTCGAAGAATCGACCGAGAAATCTGCAGAAACGCTGGTGAACATCAGCCGCAAGTCGGTCGAGCGTGCCCAAGCGTTACGCGTTAAGGCAGTAGAAAAAGCAGGATCGTACTTTAACAGGACGGCCAAAACGCTAACCGACGCTCTACACAACTCAGGCGAATCACTTGAGAGCGTGGCGCAATGGATGCGAGAAAACCTAAGCTGGGAAGGGAACGCAGAAGACCTTGCCAAGCTCAACAAATCCGAACTAACTAACAAGTTCGTGCAAGCCGTTGACGATCGGTACTATCCTGAAATCCGTCGCATGGAACGAACCGTCCTTCTGACCCAACTCGATGCGGCATGGAAGGATCACTTGCTGGCAATGGACCACGTTCGCAGCAGCGTGAACTTCCGAAGCATGGGCCAAATGGACCCCAAGGTCGAATACAAACGCGAAGGCATGCGACTGTTCGATCAAATGTGGACATCGATCGGTGAACGCATGACGGACTTGATCTTCCGAATGGAAGCAATCGACAGCGATATCGTTGCAGATTCATGGGTCGAGACGAGCGCTCGACACGACTCATTCGATGTCACCAGCCAATTGCTCGCTGAAAAGAATGCAGACTTGGAAGCAGCTGAAAGTGCAAGCACGGAAACAGCCGCCGCACCGGAGCCGATCCGCAACCGCGGAGAACGAGCCGGACGCAACGATGCATGCCCATGCGGATCGGGCAAGAAGTACAAAAACTGCTGCATGCGAAAGCAAGTTTAATCAAGACTGGCGTTGACATGTGTCACTGGCGACGCCAGTGACCAACTGCGGTAACACAGGTCCATAATTGGACTAGCTGGACCATCTGACAGGAATCTGGACAGGCAGTACCGGGCTGGCTGATGGCACACTCCCAATGGTTTGCCCTTTGAGCCCTTTGAATTGTCGATTTTGCAGCGCAGCCGGATTGATCTTGAGCTAAGACACGGGTTTCGTGGATAGTCCCGTCCATGAAAACGTACTCCAGCAACCTCGTCAAAATCGATCGGCCTGTCCGATGGGATCACCC
>CAIXME010000511.1 GCA_903920425.1 uncultured Pirellula sp.
GTCCAACTAAACATGGAGTATGTAACCTTGTCCGCGACGAGTCTCGATCAAGTCTTTACCGAGTTTCTTTCTCAAATGAGAAATATGCACGTCTACCAGGTTCGAAAGGGTGTCGTCCTGTTCATCAAAGATATGGTTGTAAATCATCGTTCTGCTGACGAGCTTGCCAGCATGAAGTGCGAGCAATTCGAGCATGGCGTATTCGCGCGCCGTCAGTTCAACCAACTGGCCTTCATCTTTTACCGTCTTGCTCGCCAAATTGATTTCGATGCCGCCGAACTCCATGATGTTGGAAGCGTTTCCTGCGGAGCGGCGAATCAAGGCACGCACGCGCGCTAGCAGTTCTCCCAAGTTGAATGGTTTGACCAAGAAATCGTCGGCCCCCTGATCCAACCCTGTTACTCGATCGGAGACAGCATCCCTCGCAGTAAGCAGCAGCACGGGCGTTTTCCGCTCTCGACGGAGGCGTCTCAGCAGCTCTATTCCATTCAATTTGGGGAGCATCCAGTCCAAGATTATCGCGTCGTATTCCCACGTCTTTGCTTTGAATAATCCGTCGTCGCCATTGTCCGCCGTATCGACAGCATAGCCATCCTCTCGCAAGGCCTGAGCCAGCGACTCGAGAAGATCGGTTTCATCCTCAACGACCAGCAGTCGCATAATGATCTCTTTCAAATACTAATAAAAACGGGGCAATTGGCCTGGGCAGCTCCCAACCATTCTACCTCGCAAAACGGGTCTGGCGATTCGAAGGTGACAATGTCGTATTGTCCAGATCCGGTATCGATCGCTATAACCCCTGAATGGAAACCTCGCTCCATCGCCAATTAAAACACCATTTCGCAGCTGACTCCGACTCCATCGAGGTAACGGTGGATGGCTTTCGTATCGACGCGATCGCCGCTGACGGTTCGCTTGTGGAGATCCAGCACTCGGGTCTTGGGTCGATTCGCACTAAAGTGGGCAAACTGCTTTCACTTGGGTATTGCGTCCGCGTGATCAAGCCCTGGATTGGATGCAAGTGGATAGAGACCTTCGAACGGGAGGGGGGCGATATGATCCGTCGCCGAAAAAGCCCCAAAAAGCTCAAACCAATCGATATTTACCGCGAGTTGATCCATTTCACTCAGGTGTTTCCTCACCCTCAGCTAACTCTAGAAATTCTCACCGTCGATTGCATCGAACAAAGAGTCGACTGCGTCAACAAACGATGGAAACGAAAACAGTACAAAACGCTCGATCAGCATCTAGCCAAGGTTGGAGAATCGGAAGCGTTGACGACCGTCGATGATCTTTGGCGATTGCTTGGATACCCCAAGCTGCCGACCGAGTTTGACACCCAGCAACTGGCCGATACCATTGGGCAACCGCGTTGGTTCGCTCAACAAATTGCGTACACTCTGAATCGATGCGACGCGACCAAAGCGGTTGGCAAGCGTGGTAATGCAATCGTTTACAGACGTGTGGCGAAGCGCGCCCGAAAAAAGGCTAGTTGATGATGAACTCCCACAGTTTGGCCATACGAGTCCGGTACCACGAAATCGATGGCCAGGGCCGTGTTCATAACTCTCAATACCTGAATTACTTTGAACGAGGCAGAGTGGAGATGCTTCGCGAAAACGGCATTTCCTATCGTGAGCTGGAAGAGTCGGGATTGATGCTCGTCGTAAAGACGTTGCACGTCGATTTCCATGTCCCTGCAGAATTTGATGACGAGCTAGAACTCACTACAACGCTTTGCCATTGCCATGGGGCAAAAGTCGAGCACGCCTATGACTTGCGACGCCCACGGTGCCAGTCGGTGATCGTAACCGGTCACAGCACGATCGCATGTATCGATCGATCGGGGAAAGTTAGGCGTTTGCCCAAGCAACTGCAATTGGGCCTGATCCGTTCGTAGCGCCAAAACGCAATCCCGACTGCTTTTGTCGGGTCAAAGTAGCAGGCACGCTCTGCCGTGCCGTCCACCACGCAGCTCATAAGACCCGCTAACCGATCCAGCTTGGCAGCGGACGCGACAATAAAAAAAGCGGACCATGATACGGCCCGCTTTTTGGTTGAATCTGTAGAAGCAAATCTCGTTGAGATTACTACTTCTTCTTTTTCTTCTTGTCGTCTGCTTCGTCCTCTTTCTTGACCTTCTTCTTTTTCTTCAAGGAGATCTTGGGGACGCGTACTTTAGCCATGCCGAGAACGACGCTGCTATCGGACCACTTATCTAGATCCTGTAAGCGTTTAATCCGCTCTGCACGGGTCATTACGTTCCGGCTCTTGATCGCCCCTGCACGGACTTTCAAGCTCTTATCGAGAGTCATAAAAACCAATTCTCCTAACGACGATCAAAATTACTGTTCAGCGAGGGCGAGATTTTAGCGATCCTCCTGCAACCCGACAAGAGAAAAACGGCACGAACGCAGGCAAACTTCGCCCTAACTCCATTTTTTGTTGGAAATCTAGGGATCTGACTTGGTTGTGGGGCAAAAGTTCGGTCACAAAAACACCGTGGGAGCTATATTTTAGGGAGAGCGTGCTTGAGTATCTCGCCAATTCCTCCCCCTTTCCACTCCTTTCTGGCACGATGCCATCCCCCTATGTCTACGAATCAGCAATCGGATAACGCAGTACCCGCGGCAGGTAGGACGCTTCGTCTGGGCGGTTTGGGCTTGGTGCTGGTGGCAGGGATTCTGGTTGCCGCTTGGTTCGGCATGCGAATCTGGGTCGAACGAGAGGCCGAGCGGGACATCTTTGAACGGGGACAACCCAAAACGGCACTGTCCAATTTGACACGCTGGGAGTCGATTCTCTTAGCCCCCGAGCGATGGCATTGGCTCAAGGCTGAGGCTGCGAGGCAAGCCAATGATCTGGCGAGGCTAAAACGTCTGACGGATGAGTCCGCAATTTCAGGCTTGCCCATCGAGCAAGTCAGTGGCCCCAAATGGTTGATGGAGGCCTCGAGCGGTGCAACGCAAAATGCAAAATCCAATCTAGCAAAGCTGCTTCTGCTTTACGGTCCACATCGTTCGGAAGTCTTCGGCGCCTTGATGCAAGGTTACTTGATCCGGGGCGGAAAAGCGGAAGCGACGCAGTTGCTAAAACTTTGGAAAGAAGAATCCGGAGACGCCGCAGAATACCATTTTTGGGACGGAGTTGCCGCGATCAACAATTACGAATTAGGGCGTGCAGCAGATGCCCTTCGAAAAGCGATCGAACTCAAACCCGACTACCAAAAAGCGCACCTTGAGCTAGGTGAATTGCTCCTAGAGCAAGGGCAACCGGATGCGGCCCGCGAGGAATTTGAGTGGCTGATGGAGAGAACACCGGATCAAATTCGTGTGGTAACCGGATTTGCGAAAACGCTTTTGAACCTCGGATTGGCCGAAGAAGCAGCCGCAGAACTTGATAAACTTCAAAACATAGAAAAGCTTCCTGCAACCGAGCTGAGCCTCATCGCCGATACGAACTTGCAAGCCGGAAACGTGGATGCCGCCGCCAAGCAGATCAAAGTGCTACTGACGCGTTGGCCAGACGCCAGCGGGATCCTCGATCTGGCTCGCCAATACGAGGCCAAAGTCAAAAACATCGAGAAGAGCGAAGAGTACGCCAAGAAAGCGGACGCGAGCCAAGCCCGACGGCCCGAGATCGATCAGATGCTGGCGAGGCTCAATAGCGAGCCCAACAATCAAGTGCTCCGACGCCAAATCGGAGAACTGATGATGACCTACTTGGACCCAGCCGCAGGTGCCGGGTATCTCGAAGTTGTAGCGATGGCGACGCCAACCGATCTCAAAGTGCACCAATTGCTCCTGGAGTATTTCAAGCGAGAGAACAACCGCGAGCGAGCTCTCATTCACGAACAATTTGTCAACGAGTTATCAAGTCGACAATTGCCACCCACCGCATCCCCATGATCGCCGTGTCCCCATGACCGCTTTGAACCCACACTGCTTTCGGGGCCGAACTCTACGCTCCTTGCTAAACTTGGTATCGGTTCTTGGTATCGCTTGCTTGCTGGGTTGCCAACCGACGCCAGCCGATAAGACGACCGCTGGCAATGAAAAGCCGTCACAAAAAGCGGGGAATAGCCAAGCTGACGCTGCTAAGCGAACCAGCAAACTAGAATCTCTTTCCAAATCGGATTCTCCCATCCGCTTTGCTACCCATGGAAAAGACATAGGGGTCGATTTTCAGTATCAAAACGGGGAATCAGCATGGCTCGTCGCGATGATTGAATCCAATGGAGGCGGTATTGGACTGATCGATTTCGATCGCGATGGCCGATGGGATTTCTTTGTTCCAGGTGGCGGACGGCTTACCGATCGCAAGGAACCCATCATGGTGACGAACGGTTTGTTTCATCAACGGGCAAACGAAATGAAGTTTGATAACCGAGCCGAGCTGAGCAACACCGCTCCAGGTGTTTGTTATTCTTTCGGGGCGAACGTCGGTGACTTTGATGCGGATGGATTTTCCGATATCTTCGTCACGGGGTACGCAGGCCAACAATTGCTACGCAACATGGGTGACGGAACATTCGAAGATGTGACGGGTGTAGCGGGATTTCACCATCGCGGCTGGAGCTCGTCGTCTGCGTGGAGCGATATCGATCGCGACGGGGACCTGGATCTTTACGTCGCCCATTATGGCGTTTGGTCGCCGGAACTCGAAAAGCAATGCTTTAATGGCTCGGGGGAAATCGATCGGTGTGCGCCGGCCGACTTTGTCGGAGAGCCCGATGAGTTATGGCTCAATCAAGGCGACGGTACCTTCTCCGACGTTTCTGAGAGGATCAAAGTGGGACCGTACCGTGGCATTGGTGTTGTCGCTTGCGATTGGGATGCGGATGGCAACACCGATTTCTACGTGACAAACGACGAAGATCCAAACACCATGTTCTCCAACAAGGGAAATGGTGAATTTGATGAGATAGGCGCTCGTTCGGGTACCTTTATCGGGTCTCGCAATATCGTTGATGGCAGTATGGGGATTGGAGTCGGCGATTTCGACGGCAACCTGCGGCCCGACATATTGGTAACGAACTACCAAGCGGAGTACTGCGAACTCTACAGCAATCAAGGCAAACAGTATTTTTCCTTGAACACGAGGGCCGCCGGTTTGATGGCTCTCGGACAATCCATAGTGGGGTGGGGTACCGCGTTCTTTGACGCCGATCACGATATGGATGAAGACTTGATTATCGTCGCAGGTCACACCAGTCGAAAGCCGATCAGCAGCAACAATCTGCAACGCCCTTATCTATTGGAAAACGTGAATAAAAAGCGGCTCGTGTCGCTCGGCGAAAAGCCGGGCGAGTTCTTTGCCGACGTTCATGCAGGCCGAGGGCTGGCTATCGGGGATTTGGATAACGACGGTGACATCGATTCCGTGATTAGTATGCTGGAACAACCGGTTGCCGTTCTGGAAAACAAAACCAAAAGTGAATTCCATTACCTGTTGGTAGACCTCGTTGGGACACGAACCAATCGCGATGCGATCGGTGCCATCGTGGAATGCGAGACGGACGATGGCAAGCAAATACGACATCGGTTTAGCGGAGGCTCCTACGCGTCAACCCATGCCTCAACGCTGCATTTCGGGTTGGGTAAATCCACGTCGGTCAAGCAGATTAGCATTCAGTGGCCCTCTGGCGCTAAGCAAATTCTCTCCAATGTGGCGGCCAATCAACGTCTCACCGTTATTGAAAGCCCGTCCGAATGAGTCGGCTCAAACGATCGCTTTGCTTCATTCGCTTGCCGTATGCCCTCTCGCTTTTGAGCTCGTTTGTTTTCTCTTGGAATATTGGTACGGCTCAAGAGTCCATCTTGCCGCCAACGCTCGAGGCTCCAAGTCTCGACTGGAGTCCAGCCCCTTCCAAACCTATCGAGCCGGACACGGTGCGTTCCAAATCCGAACGCGAGTTATTGGCCGTATCGATCTTACGCACGCATTGCTTGACCTGCCATAACGATCGGAATGCGGAGGGAGGATATAACCTGTCCAGGCTCAGCCGAATTTCCAAACCAGGCGATTCAGGAGCGAGCCCTTTTGTGGCCGGTAATGCTGGCGACAGTGAACTGGTCAAACGCATCGAGTCATCGGACGAAGCGATTCGCATGCCTAGCGGGTCGGCCAAGCTTTCTAACGATGACGCCAATCTGATCCGAGATTGGGTCAATAGCCATTCTGGGTTCGCGGACGATGATGACCGACTGCTTATTGATTTGATGGGCTCGGACACCACCCCGCTGGTATTGACCAATCCACCGGTCCTGGCAACCTATTCCAAGAACGTTCCGTCTCCAAAATTCGCCATCGACTGGGCTCAAAATCGGCTTTATGTTGCAGGGCTATCAGAAGTCATCGTGTGGGATATGGAAACACGATCCATGATTGCTCGATGGACAGGCTTTGGCCGGTATATCAGCTCGATCCAAATCGATAGCAACGGAGATTACATTGCCATCGCATCCGGAGCCCCCAGTCGATCTGGCACGATACATCTCGTCGATCTGAAACGCCCTGCAATGGCTCGACCCATTCTCTATTTCAGCGATGTGCCCGTGGCAATGATGTTTTCACCCAAGGCTCCGATCCTTGCGATTGGAGCTATGGATGGGTCGGTAAAGTTGTTCGATGTGGTTCTCAATCAACAGATTATGGATGTGGCTGCGCATGCCGATCAAGTGCTCTCGATTGCGTGGAGAGCGAACGGAAGTCAGTTTATTACTGGTTCGCGAGACCGAACTGCACGTATTTACGAATACCCGTCGATGGAGCTCAAGCTTGCGTATTCCTCTCACGAGCGAGCGGTCGGGGCCGTCGGCATATCCGACCTGGGCGCGTTAACGCTGGATGAAACAGGAACGCTGCGGCTTTGGGCAATTGGCGATTCCGAGCGTATCCTCACTACACGAACTGGATTGCCCCCGCGTCTAAACACGTTGCATTGCTCGGCCGAGAATAGCGTCAGCTGGCTTGGCAACAACGCCATCGAGACGTTGCAGATCCAAAGAAAAGAGATCGAACAGGGCAAGGAAGAAGATGGCAAGCCAAAGAAAAAGAAAGTCTTTGAATTCACCGACTTCAAGCGAGCTGAAATGAATTCAAATTCCGTGTCGAGTTGGACAAAGTCACCCGACGGTGGAGTGTTCTATTACATCAACCGCGACGGGAAAATGGAGTCGGTTGGCGGCAAGAGTCCATCAACATCGTGGCGGGTATACCCCTAAAGCAAATCCGATTCTTTTCATCGCGTCTGCGACGAAACTGCAACTGGCTGCAACGAAAACAGCCCGGCGAGAAATGCCCAATCACTTCTAGTCTTTACATCATACGCCCAACTCGAAGTTAACCCTTA
>CAIXME010000512.1 GCA_903920425.1 uncultured Pirellula sp.
TAAGCCACATCCTCCACCGCTTGTGTGAGCCCCCGTCAATTCCTTTGAGTTTCAGCCTTGCGACCATACTCCCCAGGCGGAGCACTTAACACTTTCGCTACGTCCGAGAGTCTGTGACAGACCCTCAGACTAGTGCTCATCGTTTACGGCTAGGACTACCGGGGTATCTAATCCCGTTCGCTACCCTAGCTTTCGTTCCTCAGCGTCAGAAAGTATCCAGTAAGCCGCTTTCGCCACCGGTGTTCCAGATGATATCAATGCATTTCACCGCTCCACCATCTGTTCCGCTTACCCCTATACCCCTCAAGCCTTACGGTTTGGAGCGCAGTTCCTCGGTTGAGCCGAGGGCTTTCACACCCCACCTACAAAGCCGCCTACGAACTCTTTAAGCCCAGTGATACCGAATAACGTTTGGAGAGCTCGTCTTACCGCGGCTGCTGGCACGAGCTTAGCCTCTCCTTCCTCCTAGGATCTCTCAAATACAGGGGAGAACCCCCGTACATTTGATTCCCTACGACAGCGGTTTACAACCCGAAGGCCTTCGTCCCGCACGCGGCGTCGCTTGGTCAGACTTTCGTCCATTGCCAAAGATTCTCGACTGCAGCCACCCGTAGGTGTCTGGCCAGTGTCTCAGTGCCAGTGAGGCTGGTCGTGCTCTCACACCAGCTACCCATCATAGCCTTGGTGGTCTATTACACCGCCAACTAGCTAATGGGGCACGGGCTCATCTTGGGGCGGAATCACACCTTTGGTCCGCAAACATTATCGAGTATTACTGTCAGTTTCCCGACGCTATCCTCGTCCCCAAGGCAGATTCCCGTGTTGTCCTCTCCCTTTCGCCGCTGTCCTGTATTGCTACATTCTCGCGCGACTCGCATGCCTAATCCACGCCGCCAACGTTCATTCTGAGCCAGGATCAAACCCTTCACTTTGTTTATGCTTAGATCGACATCTCAAGCCACTGACGAATCAGCAACAATCCACATCGACCATGACTAACTTAGTTGGTTTTTTGAAACCGGTTGGTAGGCCTTGGTCATTTGCCTACCGAAATTCATTTTCACAAAAATTCTCAAAGTTATTGACGTTTGCTATAAACATCAACATTAAAACTCATCCACCAGATTGTCAAAGAACAGTTTAACTTCACTCGCGTTTTGCTTGTCGAAACTAACCTTTCGGCTCGTCTGACTCGCTAGCGGTCGTTTAGTTGGGGTGGACATCTTAACTGACAGTGTCAGTGTGTGTCAACCGGTTTCTTCGCTTTTTTCTTTGCGTCAGCAGTGTCTGCTTAGCTCTGAAAGCGAGGCCAACCGGAGTTGGTCTCAGCGAGGAGGCGAAAAGATAGTGGCACCCAGCGAAGGCTGCAAGGGGCAAAACCATTTTTTTCAAAAGTGTTTCTTTCCCGGTCCTATCTTAGTCCGCCTATTATCGGCTTCTGCGCTGTTGGGACTTTGCTCGATTATCCCATTTTCCAAAGAAAAAGCCCTTCTTCCCCTCTGCCGATTCCCCCTCTGGCCAGCCCCACACCCTATTTCCACTCAGGTTTTTGTAAGACCAGCTATCTCGACAGTCGCCGTGCCCCTCTCCCCTTTTTTTAATTCCTGGACCGCCCAGACACGTTTTTCCACTTGTCCAAACAACCGCACAGGCGATTCATGACGTTCAAACGCTGCATCCAATACCCCAAGCTTCTTTCTCCTGACATTCATCCCGGTTTGATTGCTCTTGAGGATTTTGCCGTGCCGATCGCGCTTGGTGAGTCTTTCCAGACGCGAACGACAAAGTAGAAAGCACGCTCCAACGCGAATTCCACACCTAGCTTTTGCTGGTTGGCCAAGTGGATCAGACTTGGGAGCATGCCCACTACGTTGACCATCGTTTTTGGCGTCTTTTCGGCAACCGTATTCCTTTCAAAGCTGCACGAATCGCGATGTCCCAGACCAACAATCCCCATCCGGTATTTTCGCATCCCGCTTTGCAAGCCTCTCAAAAGCCCGCTTCCAATGGTCTCGAGGAAGCTCTCGAGCGTATCAATCGCCTCGCGGCCCAAACCCCTAACAGCGTTTCGCCCGTTCGCGCCTCCGCTTCGTCGGCTTCCCCCGCGACCCCCGCCCCGAACAGCCTGAAAGACGTCAGCAGCGCCAACCCGCACTTGAAAGTAACGCACAACCCTGCCGAACCGATCATCCCGCTCGAACCAAACAACCTCGAGCAAACAGGACTTAACGGGCAAATCGTTGAAGAGATCGTGATGCGATTTCTATTGAACCGTGGCGAAGCACCCGGACGCGTGATCGCTGAGCAAATCCGATTGCCCTTTCGCTTGATCGAACCAACCTTGATCCGCCTCAAAGCTCAACAACTGAGCGGATACCTTGGCTCGACCGCTATGAACGACTACATCCACACGCTGTCGGATACTGGACGCGACCGCGCTAGGCGACACATGCAAAAGACTACCTATTTCGGCTCAGCTCCGGTCCCTCTCAGCCAATACGTGGACTCTGTGCGCTTGCAGTCGGTCGAGTTGCAACACCCTACCCGCGACGCTCTCCGCAATGCTTTTTCTGACCTTCTGGTTTCTCCACAACTGCTTTCCCGCCTCGGACCCGCCGTGAATAGCGGCCGCGGAATGTTCCTCTTCGGCTATCCAGGAAACGGCAAAACAAGTATCGCGGAACGGGTAACTCGCGCGTTCGGTGAATACATCTGGATACCCCGCGCTGTGCTTGTCGACGGTGATTTGCTCAGAGTTTTCGATCCGTTGAGCCACGAAGAGTGCCCCTACAAAGAAGGGGATGGACTGCTTAGGGATAGCCAGATTGATCATCGCTGGGTTCGCATCAAACGCCCTACCATCGTCGCCGGTGGTGAGTTGACCATGGCGATGCTGGAAGTTTCACGCAATCCAGAAACAAACATCAGCGATTCCCCTCTCCAACTCAAAAGCAACTGCGGCGTGCTCCTCATCGATGACTTCGGTCGTCAACGTATGAGCGTCGACGAACTGCTTAATCGTTGGATTGTTCCCCTGGAAAAACGCTACGATTACCTCACCGTCAGCAGCGGGAAAAAGGTACAGGTTCCCTTCGACCAACTCGTGATTTTCAGCACCAATCTCGAGCCTAAAGACCTGGTAGACGACGCGTTCTTGCGCAGAATCCCCTACAAAATCGAGGTCCAAAACCCTACCGAAGACGCCTTCAGAAAGCTCTTCGAAATCATGTGCAAGGTGATCAAAGTACCCTTCAAACCAGACATGATCGATTACCTGATCGAAACGCACTACAAACCGCTCGGCCGCCCAATGCGAAATTGCCACCCTCGCGACTTGCTGCTCCAAGTGCGCTCGTATTGCTATTTCAACTCCGCTCCACTGGAATTGAAACGTGAATACCTCGATTTCGCCGTAGAGAATTATTTCTCGATCATGTAGGTTGTCCCTGGCGTTCTATTGAACTTTGACCACAATCCTAACAAGATCTAGCAGATCCCCGATTAACTGCTTCGGTGTTCTGCGGTTCGTTTTGTGCGGTCTCTGTTCACTCGCCTCTTAAGTTCCCTACCTCGTCGGACTCGGTTTCCTATGTCGCTTGCCGTCCCCTCAGCCGTTCAGCCTTATTCGCTAAATCGGCTCTATATCGGGACCATCGTTGCTGTCCATCTTCTCGGTTTGATGGCGTTTTTCCCCTATTTTTTCTCCTGGATCGGCTTCTTTACGATGATCGTGGGGATCCACGTCTTCGGTCAAGGGATCACGATCGGCTACCACCGACTCCTAACCCATCGAAGCTTCAAAACCCCTCGCTGGGTTGAGCATACGTTCGCCGTTCTGGGTATCTGCTGCTTGGAAGACTCCCCTGTCCGATGGGTTGTGATCCATCGCATTCACCACGTCCACTCCGACCACCAACCAGATCCCCACACTCCGTTAGTGAACTTCCTGTGGTCGCATATGGGATGGCTCATGGTCAAAAACCGAGAAACGCATTCGCTCTCCGCTATCGAAAAATTTGCCAAGGACCTGCTTCGCGATCCTTTCTACATGTACATGGAAAAGAGACCTCTGACCCATTTGTACATCGCGCTTTCTCAATTGCCTGTCTTTTTTGCTCTCGGCTACCTCATCGGATGGATCGGATGGGGACAGGCCAGCGCCCTCCAACTCGGACTCAGCATGATCGTCTGGGGTGTTTACGTCCGAATCATCGCCGTTTGGCACATTACTTGGTCAGTGAATTCCCTCAGCCATATGTTCGGCTACCAAAACTACAAAACGGACGAACACAGCCGCAATAACTGGCTAGTAGCCCTTTTGACTGTGGGTGAAGGCTGGCACAACAACCACCACGAAGATCCGTCGACCGCTTGTCTTCAACACCGTTGGTGGGAAATCGACATCAGCTACTACGAAATCAAATTGCTAGAAAAACTCGGTCTGGCCTCCGATGTGATCGCCCCTCGCCACCTTCGACGCGCAGCAAAAGCTGCCTAACAAGCCGATCCCGCGTCGGATATTTCCGAGCCGATACGCGAACAGCTATTTCCCGTCGCCCGCGTACAAACCCTATGTTTTGGCTGTTTCCTCCTCTCTCTCGGGCCTGTTGCTTTAATCGCTGCGCGACGCGTACGCGAGGGATTTCGCCAGCGCTTACTGACGATGAGCTAGATGTCTCACACAGACACCAAGCCGCAGAGATTTCATAATCCTATTTGCTTTCGACTCTTCTCTGAGCCGCTGTTTCTGTGCCTCCGTGCCTCCGTGCCACCGTGTCTCTATGTGAAAAATCGAGTAACGCTTCGGGGTGCGATCAAGAAAAAGCTCCTTTTTCCTCGGGTTTTGAACTATATTTACTGTCTCGACAATAGTTGTTCAGACGAGTATATTGCAGGGGGAGATATCGTATGTTCAGCGAACTGCATGAAAGTACCGCCAAAAAGCGAAAATTCGATTCGATCCAGCAGGAGGCTTACCTGTCGCTTTGGAGAACGTACGATCGTTTGAAAGCCATCGAAGACCAATTGTTCTCTCAATGGCAAATCACACCGCAGCAATACAACGTTTTGCGTTTGCTCGAGGCTAGCAACCCAAAACCTGTCGCCACCCTCACGCTGTCGAGCAAACTGATCTCGCGAGCACCCGATATCACTCGGATGCTCGACAAATTGGAACAAAACGGATGGATCGAACGAATTCGGTCGGCCGAAGATCGCCGTGCGGTCCTGGTAAAGATTACCCCCTCGGGGAAGAAACTCGTTCGTGACATCGCGAAGCCATTAGCGGAATCGCACATCGCTCAGCTTGGACACCTTTCGCTCAAAGACCTTACGCAACTATGCGACCTGTTGAGAAAAGTTCGCGAACCGCATGAGTCCGCGACCAGCGACTGGTAAAGACAACCCACTTGCCATCGGACTATCGTTTCATAAAACACCTTTTTGGGAGCATTTCAGATGATTCAAATGAACAACGCGTCGGATGTACTGGTCATCGGTGGTGGTCCCTCAGGTGCCGCTACCGCGACTCTGCTCGCACAACGCGGTTATCAAGTTACCCTGTTTGAACGAGACCATTTTCCTCGCTTTCACATCGGTGAGTCGATGATCCCGTTCTGCTACCCGATCATGGAACGGCTTGGGATGATCGGCAAAATGAAGGATAGCCACTTCACGAAAAAGTACGGCGTCCAATTCATCAACGAACATGGCAAACTCTCGGAACCTTTCCGTTTCAGCCAGTACGATAACCACGATCGCTCGCAGACCTGGCAAGTGGTACGTAGCGAATTCGACTTGATGCTCCTGAACAACGCGAGGGAACATGGCGTGACCGTGCACGAAGGGGCGCGAGTCCTGGACGTGATCACCGATGGCGACCGCGTTACAGGTGTCAAAGTAAAACTCGAAGGGCAACCAGAAACGGAATACCGATCGCAAGTTGTTGTCGATGCAAGCGGTCAATCTTCCATCTTGATGGACCGTATGGAACTGCGTGAATGGGACCCCGTTCTCAAAAAGGCCGCCATCTGGACTTATTGGCGTGGTGCGCACCGTGAACCCGGGCTCGATGCCGGTGGGACCATTGTGATCCAAACGCAGGAGAAAAAGGGTTGGTTTTGGTACATCCCCCTGCACGACGA
>CAIXME010000513.1 GCA_903920425.1 uncultured Pirellula sp.
CGCCTGCCATGGAAGGCTGCCACGGCAAGTTGTCGGAGTTGCTCACATCGTTGATTGGTCGTTCAGGGCTTGGGCTGGAGCGTGTTAGTAAGGTAAACGACATACCTAAAGGCTCGCGATTAGCCGTTTCCACTAATTTGCTAGGTTGCTTGATTTCGGTGCTCATGCGGGCGACGGGGCAAGTTACGGCGCTGACTGGCGGGTTAGAAATTGCTGACCAACGATTGATTACCGCACGCGCGATTTTGGGTGAATGGCTGGGAGGTTCCGGCGGAGGTTGGCAAGATTCCGGAGGAGTATGGCCAGGTATAAAGCGGATCGAAGGGATGCTGGCTGGCGAACTCGATCCCGAATGGGGTATTAGCCGTGGACGCTTGCTACCCAACCATACGATCTTGCGACAAGACAGCATTTCGCCAGAAGCCCGACAAGCACTTCAAAACAGTTTGGTGCTCATCTACGGTGGTATGGCGCAGAACGTTGGACCCATCTTGGAAATGGTCACCGAGAAATACTTGGTCCGAGCAGAGAAAGAATGGACGGCCAGGCTCGAAGCGCAACGCCTATTCGAAGGGATTGTAGAGTCGCTTCAACAAGGTGACATTCGCAAAGTTGCACAGCTGACTACCGAGAATTTTACAGGCCCACTGCAAACAATCATCCCCTGGTGCACCAACCGGTTTACCGATTCGATGATTGAGCAGTGTCGAGAGAAATGGGGCGACCAATTTTGGGGATTCCTAATGCTCGGCGGCATGTCCGGTGGCGGAATGGGGTTCTTCTTCGATCCCAAAATACAATCGGAAGCGAGGGACTGGTTGTTGGCGACGTTGGTCGCTACCAAACGGGAAATGCAAACACGACTACCGTTTGCGATGGACCCCGTCGTCTATGATTTCGTCGTCAATGACCGTGGTTCTTGGTGCGAGCTGTTGCACGGCGATAGTGCGACAATGCCTGATGGATACTATGCGATCCTAGCTCCCAAGCTTATTCGTCGAGACATTCGTGAGTTGAGCGAGCAATCCCAGCGTGAATTGATGCGTCTGAATAAGTCGTGCCGCGAAGGGGATGGGCGTGCACGATGGTTGCTGGATCGGATTCTGCCTCAAGCGCAGGCGGAAACGGACACCAAATCGCAGTTGCGCGAAATGCTACGAGCTAGCGGCTTCGATCGACAGCAGCATGAGCAAATACGGTCAGAATTGCTTTCCGGGCGTATCGGTCTTTCCGAAAATCGATTACCGCCGCAAACGATCATCGAAGATGTTTCGATGGATGATGTGATTGATCTGCGAAGTGCGAATGGAAAGCGTGACGCCCAATCCCCAGAATGCCAATCGGGACGGAATGCGATCGCCAACGGTGAAGTTGCTGTGGTGACGTTGGCAGCAGGTGTCGGATCACGATGGACCGGTGGTGCGGGGGTTGTCAAAGGGCTGCATCCATTTTGTCGGTTCGCAGGCAAGCATCGTAGCTTTATCGAAGTCCACTTGGCCAAAAGTCGAAAAACGGCAGACGAGTTTCATTGCCAAGTGCCGCACGTTTTTACAACGGGGTACCTGACGCACGGTCCTATGGAAAAGTACTTGGCCGAGCATCAAAACTACGGCTACACCGGACCTGTCTACCTGTCCAAAGGGATGTCGGTAGGCTTGCGAACCATCCCCACCGCCAAGGACTTGAAGTTCTTTTGGGAAGAAATGCCGCATCAAGTGCTCGATGAACAGCAGCAAAAGGTTCGCGAAAGCGGGCAAGCTGCCATCATGGGCTGGGCGAAATCGGTCGGTGAAGCGAACGACTATACAGACAACCTGCCCCAGCAATGCATGCACCCTGTCGGGCACTGGTATGAAATACCGAACATGCTGCGAAACGGATTATTGCACCGCATGCTTACCGAGCAACCATCGCTAAAGTACTTGCTTTTGCATAACATCGATACGCTCGGTGCCAATATTGATCCGCTCGTCCTGAGTAAACATATCGACTCCGGTGCATGCCTTAGTTTCGAAGTCATCAGTCGCCGTATTGAAGATCGTGGAGGCGGGTTGGCGGTTGTGGATGGAAAGCGTCGGTTGCTCGAAGGAATGGCAATGCCGAACGAACGCGATGAATTCCGGCTTACGTTTTACTCCTCGATGACCACTTGGATTCACATCGACAAGCTGCTGGCGGTATTCGGGTTGGATCGCGAGGGACTGGCAAGTCCAGAACTTGTCGATCAATGCGTACGAAACATGGCGACCAAGTTACCAACGTACATCACGATCAAGGATGTAAAGAAGCGCTGGGGGTTGGGACAAGAAGACGTATTCCCGGTGACCCAGTTTGAAAAACTATGGGGGGATATGAGCACGTTGGCGGATGTGGCATGCGAGTACATCGC
>CAIXME010000514.1 GCA_903920425.1 uncultured Pirellula sp.
AACATGGTCCGGCTAGAGTGCTTTGCGGATCGGTGCGCGGACGCCGTCCTATGCATGTACAGTTCCCTGGGGATGGTGCAGGGACGTGAAAACCGACGTTCTGTCATGCGTCATGCGGCTCGCATACTAAAGCCTGAGGGGCGGTTCTTTGTGCACGTTCATAATCGTGGGTCGTGGTTGCGGGATCCGGGTGGCGTTCATCGAACGGTGAGGGATTGGATACGGGCCCGTCGTGATACTCAATGGGAGCTCGGAGATCGCATTTACGCGTATCGCGGGCTTCCCTCGATGTTCCTACATGTCTATTCCGAACGAGAGTTACGACGTGATCTGTCTGCTGGCGGACTTGAAACGATCCGATACTATCGTCTGAACAGGCAGTCGAGCGCGTTCTTAAAGGGAAGCTGGTTCCCCCATTTACGAAGTGGCGGATTCTTGGCAGTATGTAAACCTCGAAGTTAGGCTTGCGGGCTAAAACCGGGATTCGCATCCTGTCCTCTCGCTTTGCTTTGGCCTTCGACGACCCACGTATTCGCCGTTCATCCCAAAACCATTTGTCCTTGTGAGATTGAAATGACAGTCGCATCTTTAAATGAAACGCATCTCTCGGCAATTTTGAACTGGCGCTATGCGGTCAAAAAGTTCGACGCAACGAAGAAAATTGATGCATCAACTTGGGATGCATTGGAGTCTAGCCTCGTTATGACTCCCAGCAGTTTCGGATTGCAGCCATGGAAGTTTATTGTTGTCTCGTCACCTGAAATCAAGGCAAAGTTGCCGGCCGTTTCGTGGAACCAATCGCAACCTGCAGATTGCTCGCACATGGTCGTTATGGCTGCGAGAAAGCAAATCGATGTCGCGTATTTGGACCGTTTCATCCAGCGGATTGCTGCCGTGCGAAGCGTTCCGTCTGAGTCGCTCGAAGGGTACAGGCAAGTAATCTTGGGCTTCATTAATAACTCCGCTGGACGCCATTTGGCATGGAGTTCCAATCAAGCGTACATCGCCCTCGGACAACTCATGACGGTGGCTGCGTCGCTAGGTGTCGATGCATGTCCGATGGAGGGTATTGTGGCTTCTGAATACGACAAAGTGCTGGGGCTCGAGGGTAGCGAATACCAAACCGTCGTCGGTTGCGCGCTGGGATATCGACACCCAGACGACAAGTATGCGGAAGCCAAGAAGGTTCGATTCGAAGCGTCCGACGTCATTGTGCATTTGTAGTGGATAGCGAATAGGAAGCAACATGAGCGGCGATTTAGACGATGCATCGAACGATATGGAAACAGAATCGAGTGCCAACGCTATTCCGGCGGCTGATGCAAAATCGATTGCGCTGATGCAAGAGATCGATGGATGGATCAGTCACGTTTGGATGGTGAGAACATTCTTGAAGCATTCGGACGAAGCGACCGACGACGAAGAGTTGTCCGAAGTGCACCGAGGGCTATATGACTTCATGCTGGCCCTAGGTCCTTCATGGGATGCTGGTGATGCAAACCGCTATCTCAAGATCGCTCGCAAAAAAATTGGCAAACTTCGGTCGACGGCGGCAGCGTTTCGAGAGTTGCAGCCAGAGGTTTCGGGGCACATGAACTTCTGCATGGCTGCCAAATCTTTGACGCTTGCGGTAAATCGAATCTCACAACTCCTTGAGGATCCAAACGAATAGTTGGACCGAGGTGAAGGACAGCCTACGGCTTTACCGTACATTGCACTATCGAATCATTGTAAATGAACGCGTATGCACCAAGGAATTAGCTAGCAATAATACAAGGAACAAAAGGATTGCGTGTTGTGAGGTCACAGAGATAGATGATGATCGTATCACGCGTCATATGATTTTAGAAATCTGGGATACATGGATGTGGTATGAGGCATAGTTGGGTGCTTGTCAGTAAATCGGGGCAGGGGTAGATTAAGTTTGTGAGGGTCGAGACCATATCACATTCCCACCTTGAACTCCTGCCTCGACCAGGTTTTTGAACATCTCTTCCTTACGCGCATGGAGCATTGTATGGCTACGAGTCCAAGACAAACGGTGGCGTTAATTGATCTAGCGGTAACAGGTGGGAAAGCCAACGAAACGGCCCGCATAGACTCCGCATTGCGTCGACTGGATGGTTTGACGCTGCTGGAGTGGTGTATACGCCGTTTAAGTGAATCGACATTGATAGAGACGATTGTGGTCACAGGCCCACCGCAGTACCGTGGGCTTATTAGTCAAACGGGCCTGTGCAATGCTCGATGGATGCCGAGTGCACTCAGTACACCTTCGCAGCGTGCGTACGAGGTGATGGAACGATTGATGGCTGATTGGATTGTCTTTGCGAGTCCACTTTGCCCGTTTACAGATCCTGCATTGATCGATCGCCTGGTATCGCGAGGTTGGGCGAATCCGACGATGGACTTCATCGGATTCATATCGCCAAAGCACCCCAGTTTCTCATTGCAGTCGTTGGGGCTGGTTGGCGAAATGTGTTCAGCGAAAGCGTTAGTGAAATTAGAGCAAGAAAAGCTGCTCATGGAAACGTGTGACGTACCCGACGTGATACGTAGAAACCCGTCGATGTTTCAAACGAAGTGGATTCCGTTACCAGAAGAGTTGACCCATGCTTCGCTTCGATTTCAATTGAAGACCGAAGCGGATTGGGACAGGGCGCACAGTTTCTTAGAAGCTGCCGGTGACGATCTTTCTTGGCAACGTTTAGCGCAAGTCGCTGAGCGGAATTTTTCAGCAACATAAGATCGCTTTCTCGCAATGCCAGTGACGTTGATTCTTGTTCCAACTCCTTTCGAGCGGGGGTTTCTATCCGAGAGCTTTTTAGCGAACGCTAAAGCTTGCGGTGCAAGGATTGAGGAGTGCGGTTTCGGTCCGATCGTTTCGGGGATTCGTACTGCCAACTTGATACGGGATATCAGTCCTGAGCGTGCGATTTTGATGGGGATTGCCGGTGCGTTGCTTCCTGAGCTTGGCATCGGCCAAGCGAGAGAATTCAGTGAGGCCGTGTGCTACGGAATAGGGGCTGGGACCGGCAGCGGATTTGTCACGGCACAGAAGCTGGGTTGGGCCCAATGGCAAGGAAGCAAATCGGAGGAGAGTCTCTCCGATACGATTCGCTTTGGCGATCGGGGCAAAAAAAATGCCAATGAATTGTCAGGTCCTTTGCAATTGTTGACCTGTTGCGCGGCCTCTGCTTGCCAAGAGGATGTTCGTATGCGACGAGACGCTTTTCCTGAGGCGATGGCTGAGGACATGGAGGGATATTCGGTTGCCGTAGCATGCCACTTTGCGGCTATCCCACTACGGGTGGTTCGCGGAATATCCAATCTGGCGGGCGATCGGGATAAATCCAGATGGCGTGTTCGCGATGCGATGGCATCGTTGGAACAAGTCGTACTAAGTGCTCTATAGGAAATTGGCAAAGGGGTTGGAATGAATCGTCGTTTGCGTTTGGGGATTTCTACTTGTCCGAACGATACGTTCGCTTTCCACGCCATACTCAACCAGAAAATTGATTTGCGTGGTCTTGATCTGCAAATTGAATTGATGGATATCCAAGAGTTGAATGACCGGCTTTTTCGCGACGAGTTGGACATTGCCAAGGCGAGTTTTCATGCTGCATTGCATTTGTCAGACAAGATGTGGGTTATGCCGAGCGGTTCTGCGCTAGGATTTGGGGTCGGTCCGCTGCTTTTGTCTTCGAAACGCGATACTATTCCGACGGATTCATCGCAGGTAACTTTGTGCCCGGGTGAGCACACGACGGCGAGCATGCTGTTCCGTCTTTTTTATCCAAGCACGTCGCGCATCGAGCAAGCGCTCTTTTCGAGTATCATGCCGCGATTGCAAGAAGGTACTGCGGACTTCGGTGTGTGTATTCACGAGGGTCGTTTTACATGGCAGGATGAGGGGCTGTTCTTGGTGGAGGATCTTGGGACGCGATGGGAGGTCGAAACCCGTTGTCCGCTGCCTTTAGGCGGAATCCTCGGCTCGAGAGCAATCAGTCCAGACGTATTGGGTATATTTCAAGCGGTGTTGCACGAGTCCATTGAATACGCATCGTCGCATCGCGAAGAGACTCTACCAACCATGCGGAAATATGCCCAGGAATTTCAGGATGAAGTACTGATGCAGCACGTAGATCTTTATGTGAACGATTGGACCAAGGACTTGGGAGAGGTGGGGCAGAGAGCCTTGGACGAACTATCAACGCGTGCAAGGTCGATTGGACTGATTACCCCGAGTGCGAAGCGATTGTGTATCTTTAGAAATACTTCGCAGTGAGTCGTATTGGCGCACTGGTCGCTGCGGGTAGGCCGAGTTGCTGAGGTAGAAAACATGGTCTCCAACTTCGGTTATCATATACCAAACACGAGAGTTTCCAGATAGGCGACCAATCCTGATATGCCCACACCGCACGAGACAATTCCGTCCAATGAGCTTCACCAGCTAAAGCGTGCGCTAAATCATTATCAATCGATGTACCATGAGGCACCTATCGGTTCGGTCACGATATGCCGTGACGGTACGATATTGCAAGCGAACAAGGCCGCAAAGGAGCTTCTTTCCAAGAATCGGGAATCAATCGATGGGACGTCAATAGTCCAGTACATTGTCGCCCGTGACCAGGATCGTTTTGAGGCTTTTCGGCAAAGTCTATTCGGTGCCACGGGTGCCGAATCATGCGACTTGCAAATCGAGGATTCAAATCAAGCGATCCTCTATATCCATTTGGTCGGAACGGCGTCGACGGATCACTTGGGAGAAGCCATCTTTCAGCTGGTTGTTTTGGATATCACCTCGCGTAAAGAATTCGAAATCAAGCTGATCGAGAGCGAACGCCGACTTCGCGACGTATTGGACGCGACTTTGGACGGCGTTTGGGATTGGGATATGAGTTCAGGGCGAGTCAGTTTTAGCGCCCAATGGTGCCGGTTGTTGGATTATGAGCACCATGAAGTACCGAGTCGCGTCGAGTTCTTTTATCAGATCTTGCACCCTGCCGAGGTGGAGCAGACTCAGTACGCCTTGGAGCAGCACTTCTCCGGCAAAACAAGCATGAAGCAGCAAGAAGTGCGGCTGCGAACCAAAAGTGGCAAGTACAAATGGTTTCTCGATCGGGGGAAGGTTGTCGAACGGGATCCGTCGGGAAACCCGATTCGCATGGTCGGAACGATCACAGATATTTCCGAACGCAAAGGTGCCGAAGCGGCGTTAATCGACAGCGAGCGAGAATTGAGGCTCATCGCTAACCAGTTTCCTGGTCCGATGTCTCGCGTGAACCGCGACCAGAGGTACTTGTTCGTCAACGACTACTACGAAAAATTCTTTGGAAAGGGCCGTTCCGAAGTCATTGGGCGATCCATTTCGGACGTGGTTTCACCGGATCTCTATCGGCAGCTTGAGCCGCACATTAGTACCGTTTTGCAGGGGCAGCGAGTCACGTTCGAGACGGCTTATGTTTGTGTTTCGGGAACTCGCCGAAATACATTGGTTCACTACATCCCTGACCTAGATGCCGATAATACTTCGATCGGCTTTTTCATTTTGGGGATCGATATCACCGAACGCAAGATAGCGGAAGCCGCTTTGCTCGAGTCGTCCGAGCGATTGGAAAAGATCGCTGGTCGGGTGCCAGGCGCAGTGTATCAATTTCGTTTGCGACCCGATGGAACGGGCTATTTTCCGTACGCAAGCGACAAGCTCGGCAGCTTGCTAGCTGTGCCACCCGAACTTGTCAGCAAGGATGCTGCGAACATCTTTGCCAGTCGGCACTCGGAAGATCATGATGCGCTCATCGCATCGATCCATCACTCCGCTGTTACACTGCAGCCCTGGAATCATGAATTCCGAATTGTTTTACCAGATGGTTCCCAGCGTTGGGTTTCAGGCAACTCCTTGCCTGAGCGAGAATCAGATGGAGGAACCCTTTGGCACGGGTATTTCTCGGACATTACGGACCGCAAGAAAGCAGATTTTGAATTACACCAAGCGGCTGAAAAATTGGAGCAAGCCCAATCATTAGCGAGGATGGGGAATTGGTCGGTGGATAAGCGAACCGGCGA
>CAIXME010000515.1 GCA_903920425.1 uncultured Pirellula sp.
ACCGAGGACGCAAGTCTTGTTTTTACGAGTCCTTGATAGAGACGCCCGCTCGGTTCTGTGCCGAGGATATGTTCTAACACGGTGAGCGGAGCCGTGTCTGCATGCGCCATAGCGGGCACATGGAACCCGATGCCGATCATCGGGATATCCCCAACACGATTAAGATAAACGATACGTTCTCCATCTTGAGTCGGCTCGGTTGTGTAGGTTGGTTCGAGTGGTAGTCCCTCCGAAGGGATCGATCCAAAATGCTGTGATGCTGACTTTAGCGCTTGATCGATTTCGAATTTGCCGGCGATGATTAGGCAAACGTTGTCAGGTCGATAGTACTTTTTGTAGAAAGCGCGTAGCCGTTGGATGGGGACACGCTCGATATCCGCTCGGTTTCCAATCACACTTTTGCCGTAGTTGTGCCACTCGAAAGCGTTGGCCATGATGCGTTGAATGAGGATTTGGCTCGGTGAGTCTTCGCCCGATTCGAATTCATTTCGAACGACGGTCATTTCGGAAAATAAGTCTTCTCCACGGATAAAGCAGTTGGTCAATCGGTCCGCTTCCATCGCGATTGTCCAGTCGAGATTTTCACTCGAAGCAGGAAGTGTTTCGTAGTAGTTCGTTCGGTCGTAGTCCGTGGTGCCGTTCATATCGAGTACACCTCGTTCTTTAAGCTCTTTGTCGATATCCCCGTGTAGCGGTGTACCCTTGAATAGCATGTGCTCTAGAAGGTGTGCCATTCCTGCCTCGCCATACCCCTCGTGACGAGAGCCGACCAGCACAGTCATGTTGACTGTAATGCTGTTAGCCGATTCGTCAGGAATCAGAATGACTTTGCAGTTATTGGGGAGAATGTATTCACTGATTCCCTCTACATCGGCTGTCTTTCGCCAAAGCGTGTCTTGGCTTTGCACGAAGCCACTTGAGGAGAACAATGCGATGACGAGCAACAGTAAATAACGGGGCATGGCTTGAGGCTTCTTGAGGGCAAAAGAGAAAAGGCATCGCTTTGGACGAGCATGCCATACAACCAATACGGTAGCAACAGTTGTTAGCTAACAATAACATGTAGGCCAGGTGAGCTACTTTATCGCAATTTCCATCTCGTCCAGGAGGTGTTTTGCATCGTAAACAATACCGGTGATCCACAAAACGTAGCGTATATCCACACCGATGGAGCGACTGTAGCTTTCGTTCCATGCAAAGTCGTTGATGGTTGCTTCGAATGTGCGGTCAAAGTTTACCCCTACGAGCTCACCTTTGGCATTGAAGACAGGGCTTCCTGAATTTCCTCCGGTGGTATCAGTGTTGTACAAAATGGCTACTGGGACTTGTCCCAGTTTGGGATGAACAAAGGGACCGAAGTCCTTTGCTTGATAGCGATCGATAACGGCTTTCGGAGTGATGTAGGGCTCAACACCTGTCGTCTTTTCAATCACGCCTTGCAGTGTGGAAACGGGCGTTTTTTGAATTGCGTCGGCTGGAGAATAACCTCGCACTCGTCCGTACGTGATACGGAGCGTCGCGTTTGCGTCAGGAACAAATTCGGAAGGTTGGAATGCCTGCTTTGCCTCCATCAGCGTTCCGTACAATTTTCCAAGCTTGCCGTCGCGTTCCTTGTCCAAGTCACGCAACGACTTGTAATGAGGGTAGAGCTCAATCATGAGTGCAAGAATGGGGTCGTTCGTCTTTGCGAGCTCCTCCGGTGATTTCTTTAAGCACTCGTCTACGAATCCTGAATCGCCCAGTCGCGAACCTTCAATCAAGGCAGCCGCCTGTGCGTCTCTTGCTATTCGCCTGCTGAGCAATCGCGACAAAGGCGGTATGGTGGAATTGGAAGGGATGGTGCTCAAACGATTCAAAAGCCCAGTCAGTATTGTTGTATCTGTCTTTGGGTGCCAATCAGCGATGTCCAATTTCAGCTGCTGAATGGTCTGATCGAAGTTGCGATTCATATACGGAGTTTCACGTTCTAAATCTGGCTTTGATCGCTCGATTGCCGCGTCGTAAATGGTGAAAGCAAACGAGAGTGCGCGGCAAGCGGACTTGAGCTCTTTGAAATGCAGTTCGAGAGCTCCTTTGGACGTCATGTCGTCATAAACACTTGCTATTTCGGCGAGTAAGCTCCCGTATTTTTCGCGACGTGTAGGATCGGCATCGATAAATGCTTGGAGGCTTTTTTCTTGTTCTTCTTTGGAAGCGATGATACTGGTCCGTTTCAATCCGAGCAGTTGGCCTCGCGAGCGTTTTTCGACGTTCGCAAGCGACTTGGTGCGAGACGCATGCTTGATGGCCACGGAACGATCCTCTGCTCCTGCTTTGTCCATTTCCTGAATCTGCCATGCGTAGAGTTCTACAACGGTTGGCAGGCGAACGCTCTGTTCGTATTGGAGAAAGCTCAGCGTTTTCTGACGAACGGTTCGGCCTGGGTATCCGAGCAGGAAAACAAAATCTTCTTCGTTGGCACCTTGTGGGGCTACACGCACGTGCCGCTTTGGGTGGTAGGGTACGTTGTTTGGCGAGTATTCGGCCGAGCTTCCGTCGGGGGCTGTGTAGGCTCGCATAAACGAAAAGTCTCCTGTGTGCCTTGGCCATTCCCAATTATCTGCTTCACCACCAAATGCTCCTACAGAAACAGGAGGTGCAAAAACGAGACGAACATCTTTGATATAGGTGTATAGGAACAGCACGTAGGTCTTGCCTGCGAACATTTCTGCCACTTCTGCCCTGAGCCCTTTGTTCTCCTTTTCGGCGAGTTGCTCCAATTCCTTTCGGCGTTTGTCAATCGCTTGGGTCCGCTCCAAAAATGGCATACTTGGAGTCACTGCTGAGAGGACTTTTTCTGAAACATCCGAATACCCTTCGGTGATCCGAACGGTGTAATTCGATGCAGGGACTTCGTCTTGGAGTGTCTTAGCGGTAAAGCCATTCTGCAATAGATCGTTTGCCGCCGTGCTCGCTTTTTGGATCGCGTCGAAAGCGCAGTGGTGATTGGTGATAATCAACCCATTCTTGGAGACAAAGGATCCTGTGCAACCGTTCACGCGGCAGATCCCGTCGACTAGGCTTACTTGGTCGGGATTGAACAAGTCGTTGGGTGTTAGTTCCATTCCCTTTTTGTTTAGCTGCAAACGACCAAGCTCGCTGATCGGGAACATTCCCTCGTCGGCACCACTAGATCCAAACGAAATGCATCCAAAAAGAGCGACATAGAAACACAGGCGAACGAGGTTGTTTCGAAGCATATTCTGAAAATGATTCTGAGTTGAAAGTAAAGACAGGGCAAGCAAAAGGGTATTGAGGTACACTTGGGCTGGTTACGTTTTAGTCTGGCTGCTTCATACCGAGTTGTTTCATTTTTCGGTACAGATTGGATCTTTGGAGTCCCATCTTTTCGGCAGCCTGGGACACGTTACGACTACAAGCTTTGATTTGCTCTTCGATAAACTTAACTTGAAAGTCTGCCGTGGCATCTCCGAGCGTTTTGGAGAGATCAAACGATGCTGAGTCCTCACCCATCGAACGAGGTGAACGTACAAAATCAATCTGCGATTCGTCGATGGTTTCACCCGTCGTAAGATAAGCGATTCGTTCCACAATGTTCCGTAACTCGCGTACGTTTCCTGGCCAATCATGCATGGTTAATCGGCGTTTAGCGGTAGCCGACCATGCGGGTTTCGTGCGGCCGATTTTGTTGCAAAACATGGTCAAAAAGAAATCGGCCAAATCGAGAACATCGTCGCCTCGATTGCGCAGAGGGGGCAGCATCATGGTTACTACCGTCAATCGGAAGTAGAGGTCTTCTCGGAACTTTTTCTTTTGGACCAAGTCAACCAGATTTTGATTGGTAGCAGCGATAACACGCACATTTACAGGAATTGGAGAGGAGCCACCGACTCGAACCACCACCTTCTCTTCGAGTACGCGGAGCAATTTGGCTTGCCCCGCCATGCTCATGTCGCCGATCTCATCGAGAAACAATGTCCCACCAGAAGCCAATTCAAACTTGCCGTTTCGCGATTCATGAGCATCGGTGAACGCCCCTTTTTCGTGTCCAAAGAGTTCACTTTCCAAAAGCGTCTCTGTGATTGCTGCGCAGTTTACTGCGATAAAAGGTTCATACCGTCTTTTGCTTTGGTAGTGGATTTGTCGCGATACAACTTCTTTTCCTGTCCCGTTCTCTCCAAGCAGCAGTACGGCTAGGTCCGTGTTGCCGACGCGTGTGATGGTGGATTTTAGCAATTCCATTTCAGGTGAATTGCCGACGAGTTGCACTTGTTGTTGCGCGTCGTGTGTCAGCCGATCTCGGGTTTGAACCAATCGCTGCATTTGCTGCGTGTTGGATAAAGCTGCAGACGCGTGCCGAGCCAATTCGATCAGATCGACTTCGTCTTGTGTGTCGAATCGTCCATCGGTGTGATTGATGACCTCAAAAACTCCCATCGGCTTGTTGCGGCTATCCATCAAGGGGACGGCCAAGAGAGAGTCTGTTCGATAGCCGCTACTTGAATCAACTCGCCTGTCTACTTCGTCGTGGGGATCGGAACGATCCCAGCGCCTCGGTTGCAGGCTTTTTAGAACTGCGCCAGCGAGACCTTTGTCGTCGGCGATCCTGAGCGGCTTCCCTTCCATCCCGAGAGCGGGGTGCCCCACGAGTTCGCGCGCCCCTTTATCCCAAAGGAAGATACTTGCTCGATCGCACCGCAGTAGTCGGGTTGCCGCTTGAGCGATGTCTTGAAGGAGTCGATCGAGATCTTGGTGCGAGTGCCAATTGGCAGCCACGGTCAAGATTTGGTTGAGCCGAACCACATCGCGGGCTTTTTGTTGTTGGCGTTGCCAAGTATCAATTGCCAACGCGATCAAAGACAAGTGCTCCATGATCTGCTGTGAAGCATCTGCTCCTGTTGCAGGCTGACAGCAAAGCACCAAGTCCTTTTGCGAACTGGATCCAATTGGGAAATAGCTCCACAACGCAGTCTGGGCTATGCGGCGCGTATCCATGCAATCGCTTGCGACGTTCCAGTCCGGAGGCTCGGCGGAAATTTTTCCAAGTTGCAGTGTGCGTTTCCATGCACCCTTGGATGCCGCCATCAGCACCACACCCGCTACATTCCAATCGCGCATCGCCCAGTTGAGCGGTTCTTGCAGCAATTGTTCTATCGAACGAGCGCGTTCAATGGCTGCAAAAAGTTGGTTGACGAACGAGGTAAGGGGCGCGTTCATTCGCTATCAAGCTGTTGGTTTGGCTCGGGCAAAAAGAAACTCAAAACGGCGCCCAGTAGCGCATAGCCACCCGCTACGTATGCACCCACGAGTGCAATGTTCGCCGGATTGGGTGGTTTCGCATCCGAAAACGTGAGTGTGAGCCAAGCAGCGAACGTACCGATGATTCGACCGCCAATATTAGCGGCAAAGCTCTCGCCCGTTCCTCGCAAGTGAACGGGAAACACGAGTGGAATGTAGTTGCCCCAAAAACTGAATTGGGCCACGGTCAGCAGTCCTGCAATAAAGATCCCCCATTGGAGCATCGACAACGAATCCGTTTTGAGGTTTTGCGATATCCACCAAAAAAGCACCGGCACAAAGATTAGCGACGGCCAATTGAACATGCGGAACAAGTCTCTGCGGGAGATCGCCAGAACAGCAACAAATGCAAAGATCACTCGACCAACAAGTCCGCCGATCTCTTGAAAACTGGCGACTTCGGCAGCAGCCTTGTCGTTTGCAGTGCTCGCGATAGCTCGAATCTTTGCTTCTGGCAGCTCCTTGCCTTCCTCGGCCGCCTTTTTCTTTGCTGCCACGACTGCTGCTGTGCCGTTTGCCAAAATCTGCTGGTGGCCATCTTTGGGAGCAGTCAGGATCTGGCTTAGCTGTTGGATCGCGCCAAATGCTATACCGTACGAGGCTGCGAACATGAGCGTGGTAACGATCGTCGTTTTGGCGAGTCCGGGCCCAAAGAGTTCCAAAATGTTAGGCCGCTTCAATGTCCCGGCATCTCTCTTTCGTTGCCATACCGGCGATTCCGGCAAGAAAGGTCGAATCAGAATCAGGGGCAGCGCAGGAAGTACGCCCGATATCAACGTGTATCTCCATGCTTCGTGGACGCCGTTGATGGCAGGCAAAATATCGGCATATTGTGCGCAGAAATAGTTAGCGCCGGCGACCAGAATGCCTCCCAACGATGAGAACGCTTGGGTAAAACCCAAAACGCGTTCTCGTTGCTTATGGTCAGGGAACAGTTCGGCTAGCCAAGCTACCGCCGCAACGAACTCGACACAGACGCCGATAAAAACCAAACAGCGGCAAATCAGCAGTTGGTAAAGATTCGATGTGAATCCAGCCGCAAACGCGGAGAGTGCGTACAGCAGAATACTGAAGGTCAGCACGCGTCGCCGTCCAAAGAAATCGGTCAGGTAACCTCCCAGCAACCCAAACACGCCGCCCACCAAGGCAGGGACAAAGAACAAGGTCCGCGCCCATTCGCGATACTCATCCGATCCCGGCACAAATTTCCCTTCGGACAAACTGAACATGGCAGACTTGATAATCAGCGGCAACATCAGAAGCTCGTAGATGTCAAACGCGAATCCGATCGCTGCCATGATGCAGATAAGCCAAACAGCCGTTTTTCCAAATGTGGGAGGTTTGGTAGAGGGGGATGCCATAGGTAGGTTATCGATGGGGTGAGTGATGGATTTGAAAATCGGGACTCGTCGTATTCTTGTAACTGCGTAATACTTTACACAGGACCTTCCCATCGCGGAGCCACCCGTCCCAGCTTTTTACCCTTAGGCACGTTTTTTCTGTGACAACTTCAGTACTTGTGACCGGATACGGCGGATTTCTGGGCCGTGCCATCTGTCGCGATTTGCTCCAGCACGGCTATCTGGTGAAAGGGTTGGCTCGCAATCGATATCCTGAGATAGAGAAACTGGGGGTTGTCGCTGTGCAAGGCTCCGCAGCCAATCTTGCAGACTGCGAGCGCGCTGCCAGCGGTGTGGATGCTGTGATTCATACTGCAGCGTTGGCTGGCGTTTGGGGGAAACGACATGACTTTGAGCAGGCCAACGTTGTGGCCACGGAGAATTTGCTACACGTTTGCCGGCACCAGTCGATTGGTGCATTTGTGTTTACTAGTTCCCCCTCGGTGACGTTTGACGGAACGGCGCAATCCAATGTCGACGAAAGCGTTCCGTACCCCAGTTCGTGGTTATGCGACTATCCTCGAACCAAAGCGATCGCCGAACAAAAAGTGCTGGCCGAAAACGATTCCAAAATCGCTACATGCGCGTTGCGGCCGCATCTGATCTGGGGTGTCGGTGATCCGCATCTAATACCTCGCGTTATCGCACGGTGCCGCTCCGGCCGATTGAGATGCGTGGGGAATGGGAAAAACCTGATTGATACCGTACATGTCGACTATGCAGCGGCCGCGCACCGACTGGCTCTCGAACGAATGTTAAACCGAGACTCGAATGCAGCTGGTCGCCCCTATTTTATTACCGACGGGCAGCCCGTCGAATGTTGGGCGTGGGTAACCGCGATTCTCAAAACAGCCAAACTCCTGCCTCCCTCAAAAAGCATTTCATTTCCTAATGCATACCGAATTGGGTATGCTTTGGAATTACTTTACCGAACGTTTAACATCGCTGCTGAACCACCGATGACTCGGTTTGTCGCGGCCCAGTTGGGCGTCGACCACTATTTTAATATCTCTGCCGCCAAACAGTTTCTTGGTTACATTCCCATAGCCAATCGAGATCAACGCATAGCTGAGCTATAGTTTTTGACCAACTCTGTTCGGGAATTAGACTCTTATATTCCGCCCCGGTCTTTCGCCACGCAATTCCACGTTCTGAAATCGAATCGATTCAGTGAGTAAACACAACCTCGCTCCCGCAAACTCTACCGGCCAGCCAAGCACCGTATGGCGTTGGCTTCTGTCAGCTCTGATCGTATTTCATTTTTTCGGTCTCGGATTAACGTACGCTGCGAACTGGCGTCGATCGCAACTGCAGGATGACATACTGACAAACCTGCAGCCCTATTTAATCGCTGGAGATTGGTACCATGAGATGCTCCCGGTCGAATGGTATAGTGACAGTTCTCGATCCCAGCTAACTTGGATCGCCGTTCAGGAGTCCGATTCCGGCCCATGGCAACGAATCCTCGACAATCAAACGCGAAGCCTTGATCTCGCGCAGCGCTCGAGGTTGTTGCGACTGATGATTGAACTAGCTGACAACACCGATTCCGATGGACTAAGTCGAATCATGAAGGCGATGGTAGTCCATCATGAACAACTCGATCCAAAGGTCAAAATTGCACGTATTCGATTGGAAAGAGAAACGAGCGAAGATGAAAACGGCGTCAGCCCTATGCTATTCGAAGCCACAGTTGCACGCTTTGAAGACGGTGGTATTGGGATCGTTCCAAAAATAGAAAGCCGCCGAGCCGTTCGCGCGACGAATCTGCAAAGAGGAACGCCGTGAACACCAATCGCTTGAAAACAATATCCTCGGTGGAGCGATGGAATCGATTTTGGTTTGCGTCGAGACGACCCGAGCAGATCGGTACCGTTCGCGTGGTGGTCGGAATCGTTGTGGCGATCCAATTTGCAATCTATCTGGCGATTGCCAAAGATTGGTTTGGGGACACAGGTATACTCGAATCCAGCGTTGGGAAGTACTTGATCGGCGATGGCATCGATGGGACTGGAAGCCAGTACCGCTGGACTCCGCTATTCGCATTCTCCGAATACGCAACTGCGATCGCGCTGATGGGGATGGTTGCTAGTCTTTTGATGTCGGCAGGAATTGGATCGCGATTTAGCCCCGCGATTGCTTGGATTGCATTGGTTTCAATACACCATCGAGCCCCGATGATTATTTCATTGTATGAACCGTTGCTTTGTGCGGCTGTGACCTATTTGATCATCGATCCAGGTAGATTGGTTTGGAAGATCCAACCTGGTCTCTCAAGTGGCGAATCGCGTTGGAGCGCCAATTTCTCACTCCGGTTAATACAAATTCATTTTGCCCTTTGGATCGCCTTTGGACTGTGTTCCATGCTCGCGTATCCTGCATGGTGGAACGGTGAAGCGGGTTGGGGACTAATCACCCAAAAGCGAGGTTTGCTTCGCTTGGGTGCAGGTAGTGAATGGATCGGTCAGTGGATGACGCACACCATCGTGGTGCTGCAATTGGGCTTGTTGTTTTGCATGGCAAATTTTCACTGGCGTTGGCTAGGTAGATGGATCCTAATTGCACTCATTGCAAGTATGCTTATGCTCTCTAGTGATTGGATGTACGCAGCTGTGTTGTTGGCTGTGAGCGTTGCGATTTGGCCAGTTACGTTACCATTTCGGAAAGATACCGATGAACCCCACCGATAAACAGCCTTTGTCCGAACCGCGATTGTCTCGTCGCAAATTCAATCAGGCTTCCGTGGCTCTTGCGTCCGGCGCCATCCTCGGCACGTCTGCTGCCACCACCGCATTGAGTACCCGTGATGCTCAAGCGTCCGTTTTTCCTGTATCGAGGACCAACCAAGTGAAATTTTGCCTGAACACGAGCACCATCCATGGCGAGGTGATCCCCATTGTCGAGCAAATAGCGATCGCACAAAAGGCGGGTTATAACGCGATGGAGCCATGGCTGCGCGACATCGACAAGTATACCTCTCAAGGTGGTACCCTCAGCGACCTACGAAAACGTATCGCGGATGCTGGGCTCACCATCGAGAGTTCGATCGCTTTTGCAAATTGGATCGTCGATGACGAGTCCGCTCGCAACAAAGGCCTAGAGCAAGCACGCAAGGAGATGGACATCGTCACCTCGATCGGTGGAGTTCGCATAGCCGCTCCACCAGCCGGTGCAACCGACGGCCCCCCTCTCAATCTAGATCGGGCTGCTGAGCGATATCATGCACTTTTGGAAGTAGGCAAATCAGCTGGATGTGTTCCGCAATTGGAGGTTTGGGGGTTCTCAAAGAATCTTTCCAAGCTTTCCGAAGTGCTTTATGTTGCCGCAGCAGCTCAGCATCCCGATGCGTGCGTCCTGCCCGACATCTATCACCTCTATAAAGGTGGATCGGAGTTTTTTGATCTGTCTTTGCTTTCAGGCAAACGAATTCATGTGTTCCACATGAACGACTACCCAGACATCCCTCGCGATAAAATCAACGATGCCGATCGCGTTTATCCCGGCGACGGAATTGCTCCTGTATCCAAGATCCTCAAGATGGTAATGGATAGCGGTTTTGATGGAGTACTGTCACTCGAGTTGTTCAATCGAACCTATTGGCAGCAAGATCCTAACCTGGTTGCCTCAAAGGGGCTGGAACACATGAAACGCGCTCTGGCAGCGATCTAGAGGATTAGCAAATAGCGTGCGTCTGCGAAGCAGAGACCTGGCAACCGGCTTCACGACTGATCGAGGCATGTATAGAGAACCATGTAGCCGCATGGTTCGCTGAGCAGTTGAATCAATTCAGATTTTGATAACTTGCTCCATGCCCTCGCGTTGCTTGTCGAATCAATCGAGTTTTGGCACAACCAACCGTAGCAGAGCATAAACAGCGGACCGCTGGACAGGTCGCGACGTGTTGCCATTTCTCGGTGAGCATACCAATGGAGCTCCAGAGCGAGTTCCAATAGCGCTTGGCAAGTACCTGGTTCGGGTTCGCCGAGACGATTTTGACGTTGATTGAGTGCATGGATTGCTTGATGAATGACCTTCTGAAGTTTGGTGTTTTCAGGGATCTTGGTCGCCACTGCTGTCAATTGCGAGAGGATTGGTCTAGGCGGCTCAGACGCCGCATGGAGTCTCAACGATGAAGCAGAAGCGGCGCGAGCACCCATCACATCCGCTTCGTGTTCTAGGTAACGGTCATCATTGACAAGTGTGCCGTTAATCGACTTCATTTGCGTGGTAGCCTGTACTCTGCCCTGCGCTTGCTGGACGACATGCCACGCCTCATGAGGCAAATGTTGTTCTTGGCCAGGAGCAACGTGTATGTCGGTTCCTTGCGTATATGCGAGTGCCTGTACTGCAGCTGGCTTGCTTGAGTTGTAATGGACTTTTACGTTATCCAAGGACAAGCCGCTGAGGTTTTCGATACCCTTCTTTAAATTGTCGGGTAAACCAGTCGTGTTCTCTTTTGCTTGAATCGGTGACGGTTTGGCGACCGAGTTCACTTTCTGTACCGCGCGTTGTACGGGCGCGCCGTTCCTGCTCGGGGGTGCATGCGGGCTAGGAACAGTTGTATTGGGTGAAAATGGATTGGTAGACTGTCGCCCCATGATGTCCGCTTCACTTTCCAATGATGGGGAGTCATTAACTGGGGTCTTCATTGGATTGCGTTGAATCGGAGATTGCAAAGAGCCCTTCTTTTGTTGGACCACATGCCAAGCTTCGTGCGGTAAGTGCTTCTCTTGACCTGCTGACAAATGGATTTCGGAGCCCTGGCTATATGCCAATGCGTTTCGTTGGACGGGTTGTTTCGAGTTTGCTTTTTGCTGTACAACGTGCCAGGCTTCGTGAGGCAGATGCTTTTCCTGCCCTGGTCCCAAGTGGATCGTGCTGCCTTGCGCGAATGCGTGAGCGTTACGTTGAATCGGTGTCGACGTGGAGAGTGGGATCGCTGGCTTGTTTGAGATCGATCTATTCTGTTGGCAATCGTTCAGTGCTGCTCGCGCAAGCCAGCTCGTTGCTAGCGGGCTAGCGGATTGGTATCCGTTTTCTACGAAATGATAATTGAGCGGATAGCGTGAACTCGCTTCAAACTGCACCACGCTAGATATGCGATTGAAGGCATCCGTGATCTGCAAATAAGTTCTGTCGTTCATGCTGGTCTCATTCCCTGAATTAAAATCTATTTATCTATGTTCATCGAACCCAACGCATGTCCGCGACGATACGCGTGTCAAACCAGTCTCGATCAGCGACAGTCACCCCGCCTGCCATGCCGAATTCGAAAAGTCCCATCGCTGACCTGCTGGAGGCAAGTCGCATACCAGGAAAAAGATCCACAGCGGTGATACCGTCGACACGCAACTCTGTTCCATTGGGCAATGTTTGGGATCCAAACAGAAAGGTGTGTGTCTGCATTTCGAACGTTGGCATCAATGCGAATTGATCGTTCTCGCGCCAAATGGTGCTCACGCCAAACCCCGTGTTCAGAACGTCACCTGCAAAGCCAGAACTACCAGCGATGGGCAATCGGTACTTTAACTGCCCATGCAGAAACGTTGCATCGCTCCATTGGTGCCTGGCTAACAATCCTGGCTCTAACGAGACATGTCCTGTTCCGAGCCCCCGGTTCATAGGCCCCGTATTCAAAATGGTTGAGAAAATGGTGGCAAGCTTGGTGCATCTGCCGTCGTAAACGGTTGCTTTTGCTCCTACCAACATGTCGCCAAATCCTACGGTGTTTGCATTTACTTCCGGGTTCAATGCCCGCATCGAGAGTTCGCTAAAGACGGATCCGTGTGGGTTTGCAAACTCCGTTCTAAAGATCGTATCAATCCAATCTACTTTCGATTCAGGTGCTGGGCCGCGTCCTGCTTTTGCCCACAAGAACTCCAATCTATCGGGTGCCTTGAGCCCTTGATCTGCATGCATTTGAATGCCGATATTCGATGTGCTAATCGCAGTATCCAGAACCAAAGGCGCGTACATGACGCGTTCATAGCCTAAGCCTATGTCGGATCCAACATGCCTTCCCCATCGTTGTCGAAATAGCTGCCAACGACTGACGTCGCGCAAAGGTTGGTCCAAGCGGTATTGTGAATCTGCCGGTGGCGGTGGAGAAAAAGGAACCGGCTGCGTATCGGCCATGGATGGATCCTGTGGAACGACAAACGACTGCAAATCCCGTGGAGCGGGAATTTCCTCGGAGTCATTCTGGAGAGGATCACCCTGGAACGGTGTACGCCATGCCGCTTCTTGGGCCCAAGCCTGCGATGTTGAGACTGGTGCTGTGGGATACTCCGCCATAGCTGCCGCCGGTTGCATGGCCGCAACCTCATCGATGCTGGGAAACTGCGAGCTCGAATACTGGGGCTCAGGTTCTTGCGGACGTTGAGCCGACGGCGCAGGGGTACCTAGGGTCCCAGATAGAGCGATCGGAACGGCAGGATAGGGAATGCTGGCAGTTGAGGAATCCCAAAGCTGTGCCAGCAATAGGATTATTAACAACGGTAAAACCACGTTGGTCTCATTCGATTGGCATCGTTCCTCGCAAGTTGTTCGATGGTGAATGCAACACATTCGAATGCATGCATTCACACCCTTTGGTGAACATGCGTTACTTTGGGTTTATCGTACGTGACGAATATGCCGATACAGGAATTGTTGTCTTCTATACCGAATGAATGATTTTGTCCGTTGAGTCTCACCGCTTATGCAGTTCCCAGCAGTCAACTGGCACGAAGGCCTGTTCCTTCAACCGCATCATTTCCAAGCGTGGGATCGCCATTGGACCGAACGAGTCCACGTGGGCGAACAGTGGCAGTCGCCATACAGTTATGGCCTGTTGGAGATTTCGATCAACAGTGACGCGTTGGCAGCCGGCTTCATTCAGATCGATGTTCTACGTTGCAAGACGCCTGGAGGTGCAATCGTTGATTGTTCCACGGGGCAGTTTTCAGAGCGAAGGGACTTAAGACCAAGCCTGGATGTTGTTTCGCAATCTTGGCCATCCGGTGACCGAGGGACGGCACCGTTTTTAGACATCTACGTCGGTGTTTCTCGTCTGAAGCTTGGAGATCGCAACGTTGACGCCCCTGATCATCGAAATGGGGCTCGATTTCGTTCGCAATCGTTAGACTTGCCTGATGAATTGGATGCGGCATGTGTGAAGCCTGTGGAGCTTCGGCAGCTCAATACACGAATCCTGTTTAGCACCGATGATTTGGCTGGGTACGACGTTTTACGCATTGCTAGAGTTCGTCGAAGTGAGTTTGAGAATTCACAGGTTCAGCTTGATCGACATTTCATTCCTCCCTTGCTCGACTGCGCGGCATGGGGAACCATGCGTAGCCAATTTTTATCGTCGATTTACGATCTCATCCAACATCAGAGCGAACTGCTCGCAAGACAAGTGCTGGATGGTGGTGGTACATTGCATGCCAGCACGCCCATCGATGTTCAGCGTCTTCTCATGTTGCAGGCGATCAATCCTGTGTCCTCGGTTTTGCGTGTCATGGCCAACTCTCGCGGGATTCATCCTCTAACTGCTTACCTTGAGCTTGCCAGGTTGGCAGGTGCATTGGATCTCTTGCATCCGACCCGTGCGAGTCAACTGACAGCCGCATACGATCATGAGGACATCGGTCCACTATTCTGGGAACTCAAACGACGGATAATGCAGTCGATAGAAAGTCTCCAGCGACCTCCGTATCGACAAACTACCTTTGTTGGTAACGAGCATGGGATGCAGGTTACCGTGGATCGCAGTTTGTTTGCAACGCATCGACGTTGGTTTCTTGGAGTCCATAAGGGGACCGCGGATGCAGAAATCGTCCATCGGGCGATGTCCCCCGGCAACCTTGATTGGAAAATGGGTAGTCAAGAACAAGTAGAGAGGCTGTTTACCCAGCGCTCCGTCGGAGTAGAGATCAAGCGTTGCAACAGTTCTCCAGCGATGCTGCCTAAAGGAGACGATTGGCTTTACTATGAGATCGTCGGTATGGAGCGAAGTCCCTGGAAGGACGTTGAAAGTACTGGCACGCTGTCAATTCGATTTGGCGATACGATTTTGCTTGAACGCGATCGATTACCTGGCCAGCGGTCTATCCAGGTTCAGTTTGGGAGTCACACGTTGAATCTTCAGTTCGCATTGTTTGGAGCTGTGTGATGCGACCTGAATTCTCCGCTGCCATCGATCCGATATTCGAAGCGACGATCCATTTGATGCAGCAACTGGAGTCAGGAATCGCATGCAGCGCGAGCGAACATCACGCTTGGTTGCTGAGCCTATTCGACCGAGCCGAGACGATGCTCGGCCGATCGAAACAGTGGGACTTAGCTCGGTATGCCATCGCTGTTTGGATCGATGAAATGCTGTTGAGCATCCCTTGGGATGGTGCCGATTGGTGGCGCAATCATATTCTGGAAATGGAGTTGTTTCAGACTCGAATATGCAATGTTCGATTTTTTGAGTTGGCTCGCGAAGCGTCCGGGCTTGCATGTAGGGACGCTTTGGAGGTCTTCTACAATTGCGTTGTATTGGGTTTTCGCGGCATGTATTCCGAATACAGGTTGGACGAGAACTTTGCAAAGCAAGGTGGATGGCCGCTCTCTATCGATCAATGGTTAAGTCGCAATCTGGCACGGTTGGATGTTTCGCTTTTTGAAGAGCATGACGTTTCGCCTGCACGCGTCATCCGCGGCGCAGCACCGCTTTATGGGCGTTATCAGTTGGTTTGGTGGTCTGTAGCTGTTCTGGTATTGGTTCTGGCCAATGGTACGGTACACCAGTTTCTCAATGCGGGTAAATAGATCGCATGAGTGAAGAAACAAAGCTAACGATCAAGGAACGTCTGTGGGCTTGCTGCCATTTCACTTTGGCGGCCAAGGTGACGTTTGCTGTAGGCGTATCGTTGCTACTGATTACGATTGCCACTTGGATTGTATACAACGCGCAGCCGCAGCGCGTCGCTTGGGGCGACTATTTGAATGGAACTCAAATCGTTACACTCGCGAGTCTCTGGGTTGTGACTTGCGGTATTACCTATTGGACCGTCCGCTTGTGGAGTGAAGAAGTTCCAGTGCGCTATTCCGAACTGGAAATCGCATGGAGAGCTGGATTCCAAAAGATGGCGCAACAGGGGATCGATGTGCAGCGATTGCCTCTCTTTCTTGTGCTCGGTTGCCATGATGAAAAATCGCAACTGCAGCTATTAAATCAATGCGGATTCAAGCCCGTGACTGGTTTGATTCCGGCTAGCTCGGGTGCGCCCATACGGTGGAGCATCACCGAGGAATCTGTACTCCTGTTTTGCAACCAAATCGGGCTCTTGGGTACCATCCAATCCCGGATTGCCTTGCATCAACCGCTTGCGAAATCCGTGGCCTCCCATGTGCTCCCTTTGGATGCGTTTCGCATGGAAACGACCCAGAATATCCGTCCAAATTGGACCGATAGCGAACTCGATGGAATTGCGTCGGAAGGCAGCGAATCTATGGTCGCACAGGGCGATTTTGATAAATCGTACGTGCCACCCATGGCGGCTAATCTTCGAGGATCCGTCCACACTGGGGCTGCGGTAACTGCGGAGCAGAGACTTGTTCGGCGAAAGAGCGAATTGGAGTCGCTGGCGGACGACACTACACGCCGGTTGGACGAAACAGAGGAATTGATTGCGAAATTCGAGAACCGATCAGGATTCCCGTTTGAGTCACCTGTTCTGGCTGGCAATCCGCGTGCCGAAATCCTGTCGTCGAATGAACAGGTGGAGTGCCAAGCGATGCTGGAGGACTTCTGCCGACGCTTGCGAGGCTCACGTCGAGCAACAGCACCCATCAACGGAATTCTGGCGTGGATCGATACACCACAGCTGATGGATTCTGCAAACTGCTCGACGAAGCTGGGTGAGTCGCTAAGGAAAGATCTGGATGAGTTAGAGTCGCTTTTGGGAATCCAGGCTCCTGTAACGGTTGTTCTAGATCAAATGCATGCTGTCCCTGGGTTTTCCGAATTGATTCGCAGGCTTGGTCCAGAGCGAGCCTCCGTCGCAATGCTGGGCGAAGCATTTTCTCTCGAGAAGTATCCCGATTCGACCTCCATCAATCAACTAAGTCGCAACGCAGTGCGAACACTTTGCTCAGCAGCATACCACCATTTTCATGCCCCTAATGGGACAGGACAGCCAGGCAATCACAAGCTATTTCAAATGGTGGCTGCTGGCCGTGGAAAACTAAGCCGATCGCTCCAACCATTCCTTGTCCAGTCCATTTCCGTGGCTGATGGTGGCAATCGTGCTGACTCTCGCGCGGACGAGCCCACTTTGTTTGGCGGCGTTTTCTTTGCCAGTTCTTGCGATGAGCCGATCAAGCAAGGATTCGTACGAGGCATCTTTTCAAGAATGATGGATCAGCAGGAATTGCTGAACTGGACGTCGAGACGACGGCAGGCTGAAAAGCGTTATTCCCTCGCTATATTGACTTTGCAATGTGTCTCCTTCCTGCTTTTCGTGCTGTTCGTGTGCCAGATCGTATTTCGAAATCCATAAGACCATCGACCGTTGTTGTCCTCACAACCGGAGTTTTTGAAGTCCCAGTGAGTTTCCGGTCCTGATTGTTCGATAGCACCCAAGTGTATGCATTGGTGTACAGCATTGGCTCTGGCTAACGTGCGGCGGACTGTCATGGAAGATTCAATACTGCAATCGCTGAGAAGCACATGCGAGGGTGCGTGTCCGTCCGGCAGCAATCTTGAGTACGATCCTGAATTCCTTGAGATGTGCCGCAGGAGCGAACGCCGGCCAGAACTGCAATATGGCTCTACCATCGTAGAATCGAAAGATCCGATTTGGCCCGATGTTCTCGATCGCTGTATCGCACTGTCTCGGCGAACACGTGATCTCCGCGTTGGGGTTAGGATCGTGGAAAGCCTTTGCCACACTTCTAACTGGCAGGGATTAGCCCAAGGCCTAGAGTTGCTGACCCATTGGGTGGTGCAGTTATGGGATTCCGTCCATCCTCAATTAGACCCTGAGGACGATTGCGATCCGACAGCGAGAGTCGGAATCTTGTCATACATCGTGAGCACGGAATTGCTACTCGAAACGTTGCAGACCATGCCGCTGGTCGCTCATCGAACGATGGGGCAAGTGACTCTCCGCGAGTGGCGCAATCTGTTTCTATCGGCAGACCAAACGACGGCAAGTCGACTTACTCGCAACGATGTAGAGGCTATCTTTTTTGAAGCGGAGATCGGATTGCTGGAGAGCAATCATGCATACCTGTGCCGCAGTATTGCGGCGATCGATCAATTGAACCACTTTCTAAACAGTTCATTGGGCACGGGATTATGGTCGGGGCAGAACTTGGTTGAAACGCTGCAACATGCAGAACGGGTGTTTCGAGAGAATCGAGATGCAAGGCTTCTCCAGGTCGCCAAAGAAACCGTCGACATCCCGCAGAGTGAACCCGCGGTGGCACCTGTGACGACTGTGCCGACAGCGCCTATCGTCTCGATTAATACTGAGCAGTCTGTGGCAGGTTCTGTTAACCAAATTGCACCTGCATGGACGAACACCAAGATTGGCTCTCGATCGGATGCTACAGCTGCGATCGACAGCATTTGCATGTACTTCGAAAAGAATGAACCGGCGAGTCCCGTCCCGCTATTACTGAAGCGGGCTCAGAAGATGATACCGATGAGTTTCGTGGAAATACTGCAAGAGTTAGCTCCAACTGAGGGAAGCCATCTCCTTCAGAGCTTGATCAGCACAGGGCGGCTGCAATCGTAGCTTGATGTACTGCAAGAACGCCGACGAGATCACGAATCGCAGGATTGATTCGAATCGTACACTGCAATGGATTGCGAAATAGCCATCAAAAACATTTCGAGAATCCCATTCAGCATAGGTGTCGATCGTGTCAGAAAGCAGTCAGAAATTCATCGCCAGGAATCGGCCACCCCGTGTTCAGATCGAATACGATGTAGAGCTTTATGGAGCTGAAAAGACGGTTCAGTTGCCCTTTGTCATGGGTGTGATGAGCGACCTTTCTGGCAAGCCATCCGAGCCGCTTCCACCTGTTGCCGACCGTGATTTTCTGCCGGTCGACGTCGATAACTTCAATGATCGGTTGAAGTCGATCAAGCCGCGAGTTGCATTCGCCACCAAGAACACATTGACAGGCGAAGGAAATCTCATGGTCGATCTGACCTTTGAGAACATGGAAGACTTTTCACCTGATCGCGTCGCGGAGCGTGTTGAGCCATTGCGAGAACTGCTCGAAGCGCGAACTCAGTTGGCGAACCTTCTGACCTATATGGACGGTAAGACGGGTGCGGAAGAACTGGTAAGCCAAATCATGAAGGACCCAGAACTGCTGAAAACGTTGAGCGCGACGCCAAAGCAGAAGGCAGATGTCCCAGCTCCGTCTGCTAACTAGTCCTCTTGATCATCCACCCCTGAAACATCCAACCCAAAACAAATAACCATGAGCACAGTAACAGAAAGCACGGGGGCGACAGGCAGTCTCGTTCTCAACGCATTAACGTCCGAGGAGTTTGCCAGCCTTCTGGAGCGAGAGTTCCAGCCCAAAACAGAGGTCGCCAAAGAAGCGGTTGAGATCGCTGTTGGAACCTTGGCAGCGCGGCTTCTAGAGGAAGCAATTCCCGTCAGCGACGATTCGATGAAAACGATCGAAGCGTTGATCGCTGCCATCGATCGAAAACTATCCGACCAAGTGAACGAGATCATCCATCATGATGACTTCCGTACACTGGAAGGAACCTGGCGCGGTTTTGAGTATCTGGTCAACAATACCGAGACGGATGAGTTGCTCAAGATTCGAGTGCTCAATATATCCAAATCCGAACTGCACAAGACACTGAAGAAATTCAAGGGAACCAATTGGGACCAAAGCCCGTTCTTCAAAAAGCTGTATGAAGAGGAATACGGGCAGTTTGGTGGTGAGCCTTACGGTTGCTTGGTAGGTGATTATTACTTCGATCACTCTCCCGTCGATGTCGAAATCTTGAGGGAAGTAGGCAAGGTTTGCGCTGCAAGCCACACTCCATTCATCACGGGTGCAAGCCCATCGTTGATGCAAATGGGTTCCTGGCAAGAATTGAGCAACCCACGCGATCTTACAAAGATTTTCACAAACGGAGAGTATGCTTCCTGGCGTTCACTTCGCGAAGACGAAGACTCGCGATACATCGGTTTGACGTTGCCACGATTTTTGGCTCGGCAGCCCTACGGAGCAAAGACAAACCCTGTTGAGAAGTTCGCTTTCGAAGAGGAAACCGCAGGCTCTGACCACAATAAATTTGTTTGGGCCAACAGCGCGTTTGCCATGGGTCGAAACATCAATCGTTCCTACAAGTTATACGGCTGGTGCTCGCGTATTCGCGGGATTGAGTCAGGCGGTTCCGTCGAGAATCTACCGGTTTACTGCTTCCCTACCGATGATGGTGGAGTCGACATCAAATGCCCAACGGAGATCTCGATTAGCGATCGACGGGAAGCAGAATTGGCCAAGAATGGATTCATTCCCTTGGTGTTCCGCAAAAACAGCGACTTCGCAGCGTTTATCGGTGCTCAATCGCTGAACAAGCCTTTCGAGTTCGACGATCCCGATGCGACGGCAAACGCAAGATTGGCTGGCAGACTACCGTATCTGTTCGCGACATGCCGCTTTGCACACTACCTCAAGTGTATCGTTCGAGACAAAATCGGTTCGTTCAAAGAACAAGCCGATATGCAAGCGTGGTTAAACAGTTGGATCAGTCGATACGTTGAATCGAATCCTGCGACCGCCACCGAGTTGGACAAATCGCGTCGACCATTGGCTGCTGCCGAGGTTGTTGTGGATGCCGTTGAAGGCAATCCAGGATACTACAATTCGAAATTCTTTCTTCGTCCGCATTACCAATTAGAGGGACTTACGGTTTCACTTCGGTTGGTTAGCAAACTTCCATCCGCCAAAGTGTAATGACGCCAAGCGTGCGCACTTAACACGAAATAGGTAAACCAACAGGACTTCAAAATGATATTGCTCAGCTTTAAAACCAAGATCAAAGGTGAATCGGCGGTCGTTGACCATAGCGAGTGGATCAAACTCGATACGATTAACTTCAGCACCATGCGGCCCATCAATTACGGCACCGGTGGAAAGAAACGTGAAACGGGTGCGCCTACGTTTTCGAGCATCAGTTGCACGAAATTGGTGGATATCACGACTGTCGAATTGTTTATCCAGAGTATCTGCGGAAAGACACTTGAAGAGGGCTACATCCACTTCGTCCAAACCGGTGGCGAAAAGTCCGATCAAGTGTTTCTCAAAATAACGCTCTCGGATCCGTTGATTGAAAGCTGGGCGATGCAAGGGGCTGACCCACAAGCCTACGAAAGCTTCACCATCAATTTCCAAAAGATCAAAATGCAACATATCCAGTTTGACGGTGAAACCAAAACCGAAGGCTCCGAAAAGGGCTGGGATATTGGTGTCGGTCAGGCTTGGTAGTTACGGCTGCTACATAGTTCAAAACCGCATCGCGTGATGCAGGTTTTCATTCCCGTCAGGCGAGGCTTTTGCTTCGCCTGATTTTGTTTTTGCACCCTTGGTAGTCTGGGGTGATTGGGCTGAGTGTGCCTTGTTCCGCTTGCTCGCCAGCTATTTCCTATCGCAAACTCTGCGCGATCCTCACAATCCTAATGAGGTTTGCGCATGCGAACGCCGACATTAAGACTACAGTTCAGATTCATGAAGCTTCGGTAGCGGCACGGCGATCATGGCTAGCAATTCCAAAACAAAAACGACAGCCATCTTGTCCCTATTGGACAGGCTGACAGATCGGCAGACGAGCGATTCCTCGGATGCAACGTTGACTCAGGGGGATTTGCCTATGGCTGACCTTCAAGCGGCAATCCGCCGTGAGCTGGCTTGGCTCATCGGTACCACCTCGTTGGAGGCCTCTCAGGATTTATCGCGATGGCCAAATGTTCGACGAAGCGTCTTGAATTACGGCCTGCATGTTTCAAGTGGCCCGATGATTGGAAACGCGGATTTAGCTCATATCGCAATGTGTGTGAAGAGGTCTATTGAGCGTTTTGAGCCAAGGCTGCGTCGAGAGACATTGCGAGTCGAAGTCGCCCCGGAGCAAGGTGAAGATGACCATCGGCATTTGTCGATTCGCATTTCAGGGGAATATACATTTCATGGAGCATGGGTGCCCATCGATTTTCACGCGTCAATGGAGTTGGATTCGGGGCGATTTCTGCTAGGGGCATAGCAGGATTTGGAATTCGCGAGATACCTTTTTCTGAAATTTGGAAACCAGCATGGATGCTCTTTTTCTCGATCACTACGATCGCGAGCTTGCGTACCTTCGCGAGATGGGGAATGCTTTTGCTATCAAGTATCCGAAGCTTGCCGGTCGACTTGGACTGGACGAATTTCAATGCAGCGACCCATTCGTAGAACGTTTGCTAGAAGGCTTTGCATTCATGTCGGCCCGGGTGCAGCGCCGCATGGATGCAGAGTTCCCTCAATTAACGCGGGGTATACTTGATTCTGTCTATCCTCATTATGCGCGTCCGATTCCTTCTGCAGGTATCTTTCAGCTGAACCCGGCGCAGGATGAAGGGGCATTGATCGAGGGATTCCGTGTGCCAAAAGGAACACGTTTGATCGCAGAGGTCGCTCGCGGTCAGCAAACGGGTTGTCGGTTTGATACCACGTCGGATCTGGATTTGTGGCCCTTGCGAATCTCGCAAGTGGAGTTGATTTCTCGAGAGACCACCTCATCCATACAACTACCAAGAGCCTTTCATCAATCGAACATTCGCAGTGTGCTGCGAATCGCGATTGACTCAACCGTGGCGATTCCAATTCAACAGTGGAAGCTCGATAGTTTACGGTTGCATTTTCGAGGTGGCGAAATTGCTCAACAACTCTATGAAAGTCTTCTAGCGCATACACAGTCGATCGGAGTGTCGTGTGGCTCCTCGGGCACGCCATTGCATGCAGATAGCTGGCATGTGGTTGATGCAGATCGTGTACGACCGGTAGGCTATGGTCATGACGAGTCATTGCTGCCTGGGGATTGCCGATCTTTCTCTGGATACCGGCTTTTGCAAGAGTACTTCGTTTTAGCCGAAAAGTTTTTGTTCGTAGACGTTGTCGATCTTCAATCCTGTATTAGCAAGAGCGAAGGCAATCAGTTGCATTTGTTGTTTGGCTTGAAGACGCCGCCCAGTAAATTGCTGAACCGAACCTCCGTGGATCATATCGCTTTGCACTGTGTTCCGGCGGTGAATTTGTTCCCGCGACGTGCGGATCGAATTCATCTGGATCACACGCAACACGAGCATCAAATATTGGCAGATCGTAGTCGGCCGGTTGATTTTGAAATATGGTCGATTGAGGAAATGGATGCCTACCAAGCTTCGTCGGCAGTAGAAACACCTTGCCTACCGCTGTACGCACCGCCGAGCGCATCGGCTGACACGCAAAAGCGAGCCATTTATTACAGCTCGGATCGTCGGCAGCGATTGCCGGGTAGTTCACCGCGATTTGCAAACCGAACAGCCTATCTGGGGTCGGAGGTCTTTGTCAGCTTGACCGATTCGCACAACAACCCATCTGTTCATGATTTCCAGCAGCTTGCAGCGCAGGTGTATTGCACGAATCGTGATCTCCCTTTGTTTACGCCTGACAACGGCTGGCGAAACGCATTTCATTTAGAGATCTCTGGGCCGATTGCTAACGTGCTTTGTTTGACTGGACCAACCTATCCTCGCCCTCCTTTAGTGAGCGAAGAAGGCGAAGCAGCGTGGCGCTTGATCAGCCATTTGACCCCCAACTATCTCTCGTTGACCGACAGCGCAGGGGGAGGCGCGGCGATGCTGAGAGAATTGCTGCAACTCTACTGCACCCCGGATAACGCCTCTTCGTTGAGACAAATCGAAGGTCTTTTGCATGTTCGTCACAATCCCATTGTGCGTCGAGTTCCATTACCGGGCCCCATGACGTTTGCACGTGGAGTAGAGATCGAATTGGTCGTAGACGAAGATGCATTCGAAGGGGGCGGTGCCTTTTTGTTGAGCTCCATTTTGGAGAAGTTTTTCGCCCGTTATGTCTCCTTGAATAGTTTCACCGAAACCCATCTCGTCTCCGATCGACGAGGTAGCGTGTACCGTTGGCCTTCTCGTTTGGGTGATGCGCCCGTTTTGTAGTCCAGTCAGGATCGCCCGCTCGAAAGTAAACCGGCATGGAAGCCACACAAATCAACACGGAATCGAATTCTGGTTTGTTGCAGTCGCAAACGCCCAGCTATTCGTTCTTTCAAGCGATGCGAGAAGTCGAAACCACTTACACGCATCTGCCCAGATTGGGGCACGCGCACAGCCCAACACAAGAGGCTGTCCGTGTACACCAACCAGCAGATCTCGCATTTGCTCCCAACACGATTGACACCGCTGCGGCAATCGAAAATGGCCTTTTGGAGATCGAACAACGTTTTTTTGGTTTGCTCGGCCCGTCCGGGCCTCTACCCACTCATCTAACGGAGTTGGTTCGAAACCGGGATCGCCATGCCCACGATGATACTCTCCAAAGCTTTCTCGATATCTTTCATCATCGAATGGCGCTCCTCTTTTATCGAGCATGGAGCAGTTCTAAGCCAGCTGTTCAACGGGACAGACCGATGGAGGATCGGTATGCAATCTACCTCGGTTCGCTCCTTGGGTGTGGTATGCAACAGTCTCGATCCCGAGATGCATGGGAGGACGAATCCAAGCAGTACTTTGCTGGGCATTTGAGCGGCTTTCGAAACAACGCCGAAGGTCTCGCTTCCATATTGCAAGCCGTTCTTCGCGCCCAAGTGACCGTCCATTCATTTGCGTTGAGTTGGCTTCGCCTCTCGCAAAACGAAACGAGCCAGTTGGGTGGCCAGCCCAGCCGATCAACAGCTCATGCTCGATCCAACACGGTCGGTCAAACCGCAGTTCTCGGTAATCGCATTCCGGACCGGCAAAGTGCAATCCGAATTTGTATCGGGCCTGTACCGTTCAGTGTCTTCGAGTCCCTCCTGCCCGAAAAGCCTATTCGCAAAAAGCTCTACTCCATACTCAAGCAGTATTTGGGAGTTGGTATACAAGCAACGGTTCAGGTCACTCTCGCCAAAGATCAGATCCCGGAAGCACGACTTGGGCGTATGGGGCAGTTGGGGCGAACTGCGTGGCTACAAGGTAAACCACCCACGCTCGATCGTTCGGACTATAGCTTTCAAGCGGATTCCTATAGCGATTGGAACTATGTTTCTCGCAAAGGTGGCTCGGCATGACCATTTCACAAGCCAATAGCCAAGTCGAGGTGTTCTCAACCCTACCCGAGGGTACCCTTTGTTTAGATTCCATGCAATGGAATGAAAAGCTTGGTCAGCCATTTGATGCGAGCCTGTCTTTCTCCAGTGAAGACGCTGCGATCGATCTGCAATCGCAAATCAAACAAGTTCTTTCCATTCGATTGGATAGCGCTAGTGATACACCGTTTTGGCTGAGTGGGTTTGTTACAAAATTCGAATACTATGGCGAAGTAGGACGGTTGTCTCAATACAAAGCAAAGCTAGCTCCTACCATCGGGCTGATGAAGTACTCAGGTGGTTGTCGCGTCTTCCAAGAATTGACGACCGTGGAGGTTGTCAAGAAGCTTTTC
>CAIXME010000516.1 GCA_903920425.1 uncultured Pirellula sp.
AGTGGTAATCGGTTGGGCAACAACGTTTTGTTTGCCATGTTGTCGCCCACCGAAGCGGGAACGCCCGGGTAGCCGATGTACATGTACCTGGAGAAATTGGTCACGAACATGCGATTGTCGATCGAGCCGATATTCTTTAGGCCCGACGCTAGTCCAAGATTCGTAGTGGAATAAAAATCGTTTACCGAGTGGAGTCCGAGCATCGTCAAGTTTGCGATGGCTGATTTCGTGAATTGCGCTCGTGGCATCGGAAATGTTATGCCCACCTGTGCCATCAAATTGGCTCCCAGTGTTGTGCAGGTAGCGCATCGCCGTCCTTCGGGTAAAATGCCACCAGGAAGCGGATCCCGAGCCTGCCAATCATAGCTGATCTCAGGCATATCCTGATAAGCTCTTGAAAGCGAACTGCTGATGTCACCATATTCTTGGGTGAGACGCATCGCCTTTGCCAAGTAAACAAAGTTCGGAGACAACCACGCCGCCAACGGGACGATGCGTTTACCCTTTTTATGGATTTCGATGACCGATGGAATGCGAGGCCCACCGTCTTTGGGAATGTAATCGACGAATAGGCCGGCATGGGTATACGCGGGTAATTCCTCTGCGAAACTCTCAAGCAGTCCGTCGTGTGGAATCGCTAGGTCGGCAACGAAGAAATCTCCGCTCCTCAATTTGATCCCTCGAAAGTCTACGCAACCGTCTTCCGTTCGCTTGTAGGCAAAGGAACGAGCATCCTCGGGCCATTCCTCTGGCAGGCACGCAAATTTGCGATGCGGTTCATACGCTCGCAGTTTGAGCATGGACTTTGGTAATTGCGATTCGATGAAGAGCTCGTGTAGTGTCCTGCTTTCAGGTGATATTTGCGGGAGGACTTTTAAAGCCTCAGGATCGAGCTCCTCGCTACGCAGAAAGGGATGCAAGGAACGCAGATTTGTGACGGCCAGCAAGCGATCTGCAATCGATCTTGAGTGATCGTTGATGCATGCAATACTGCTTTCGCATCGCCAACTGTACCAATGAGAATACATGAACTTCAGATCGACAATCTTTTGTCGATCTAATCCCGATTCCAATGTAACGCTGCGATCATGTAATGACTTGATCGCCTCGATTCGACCGGTGTTCTGCTGCTCGTCTACGAAATCGTGTCGTACAAGCTCTTGAAAATAGGCGAACAGCGCGTCGCCATCATGCTCATGCCGAGCCTCATAGAAGGATGGTACGTTCGTAAGGGAATACAAACGTTCGGCAGCGGTATCGAATTTAACTTGCAACTCCATCGATCGGCCATACAAAAACGGGGATTCAAAAAGCGAGTCCCGATGAGAGGAAAAGCGAAAGCATCCTCGATGCTAACTCAAGATCGGCTTCCGTCAGAGCAGCAATATTGAAAAAAAAGCAAATCTGGGCTGATTAGGCTAATCCGTCTATTCACTCCCCTCAAATTCCTTTTTCTTCGCAGGGGATGGTTGTGTATTCTTGGTTCCGGTCGGATGGCAAACTACTCAAGCTCATTGAAGACGGGTAAATCATCGTCGCTATCCTTGGACTCGCTTTCGACTTGGACTCCCCATTGCTGTAATCGTCGAAGCAGTCGAGCGCGCGAGATGTTGAGCAGCTTCGCGGCAGCAGTCTTATTCGAAGGAAATCGCTCGACCGCTCGCATGATCATGGTGCGTTCAACGTCTTCTAGAATGGCGTCCAAATCGACTGGTTCGGTAGACGAGGGCTTTTCGATGTGCGATACGCTAGTGCGAACATTCACTGGCAAGTGTTTGTCGTGCAAGAGGGGCAATGCAACCGATGGAGCTTCGCTTTGAGCTGCACCAAAAGCCAAACGTAAGGTGGAATCAAGCTCTTCGATATCGCCTGGCCATGGGTACGCACACAAGGCATCGAGAAAGGATTCTGAGAATTCCATTTTCGTCGCGATTTCGACTGGTTGTGCGCACATCCAAGCAATTACGATCGC
>CAIXME010000517.1 GCA_903920425.1 uncultured Pirellula sp.
ATACAAACTCAAATCGGTTCAAACACTCTGAATCTGAATGATCGGTTCCTGACATGGATTACTCGAGTTCCGTTTTCTGTTGCCCTCGCAGGACGAAGAGGATGATCAGACCAAGCGCGATGGCAACGAGCTGACTGATTGCAAAGTAGACCAAATAGTAGAACGTTTCTTTGCTAAAGCCGTAGCTATGCAACCCAACTCCCAATAGGTTCGTACCGAACATGGACCAAGCGGTAATGATGTTTCCCACGACGGCTAAGATCGCAAAACCGAGCGCACCGATCATTTTGTCCCAGCGGGCATGCAGCAACAAAGCATTCCACAACACGATCATCATGGCGCCGTTTTCTTTCGGGTCCCAACCCCAGAATCTGCCCCAAGAATCATCGCCCCATAACCCGCCAAGCACGGTACCGACAAAGCTAAAGAACAGCCCAAAGCAAACGACACCGTAACAAATGCGGTACAGCGTCGGAATTGCATTGGTTGTTGATTGACCAATCTCGGATTGCTGGCCGGCCAGTTGAGCGATCCATTTTGCCGCGATGATCCCTATGCCGAGGAATCCTGCAACAAAGGTTGCACTGTACCCGAGTGAAACACTCACCACGTGCGTCGATAACCAAAACTGCGTATCTAGCACCGCTTCGAGAACCGGCATGGAGTCACCCACGTCCAGTCCGAACGCTACTTGCAAGGTTAGGAACCCGGCCACGGAAGCCAAAAGCACCGAAACCGATATCGGGAATAACAGCTCGGTTACCGTGCAGAAAAGCACCATGGCCCACCCGATAAAGACTGCAGCAGAATACAGCGTTACGACTGGGGGACGTTCGGAAATCACAATGCGGCAGACGATGGCGACCGTATGGATGGTCAATGCCAACACACATAGCCAGAACGCTGTGCGACGAAGCGGAACACGCATCACGGCGAAGCTCGCAAAAGCAAAGATGCCAACGAAAACGTATAACGTGCTGGAGATGGAAATCGGGTCAAAGTGCTCGAACCAGTTCTCAAGCCCTACTTTGTTCGTTCGGATGGTGCCACCGAACTCTTCGTTGACGTTCGATTTGAATTGCTTGACCAGCTTGTTGATCTCCGCTGGATCTTTTGAATTGGCGGAGAATGCTTCGATCATGGATAGGCAGGAGAGTACCGATTCCTTTTTAGAATCCACTCCCAGAGAACGCATTTTGACAATCTCGAATAGCGCCGTACCAAACCCTTCCCATTTTGCAGGTGGAGCTTTCTCGCCTGGTTGTACACTGGGCGATACAAGAGGAGGGATGATTGCCAGCGGGCTTCGCGATCGAATGCTGTCGACTTTGCGTTGCAATGACGCGATCGAGGCTCTCATCTCGGCAGGGCTATCCGATATCGCGGGCGCCTGCGGCGAATAGGCATCGAACAGGTTCTCGAGCGTGATGATCTTTTCGATTGCGTCCGCCATTTTTTGTTGTTCGAACGTCCAATCTTCTCGCTTGGTTTGGAATACCTTTTGAACCTGAGGCGATGCTTTATCGAGCCCTTCTAGAATTTCGTTATACGAATAGCGATTGGACTGATGCCGTTTGAGTTCCAACGCAGACGTGACTTCGACCGCATCGATACGTATCAATGGAGAATCGAGCACCCATTTTTCTCTTGCAAAAACGGCCATGATCCATTTGAGCGAATCGATTTTCTTTCCCGTTTTGTGGACTGGGTCATAGACGTGACCTTCTTTGCTCAACGCAAATTTTTTGTTCGATAGGATCTCCAATACTTCAGCCGAAGAAGACGATAGCGGCTTGATACGACCACCAAATTGCGTTGGTATTTCACCTACAGCGTACCAGTCAATTTCGTCTCGTTCGCTGACAGGCTTCATCGCCTTCATGCCCGCCCAGACTACAAACGCACCCACGATCACTAGTGGAACGATCGCGAGAAGACCGCTTGATTTGCTTCGTGGGCTTTCAACTTTCTCTGCAAACGCATTCCTGTCGTATCGGGACGCAAAACGCGCAAAGGTTCCTCCAAAGTGCACGAGCATTCCCAAGCCAGAGAGAACGCAGGCGACGTACGGAATCAACCAGCCAGCGTTCGTAACGACTTGGAGTGTGGTTTGTTCGACGCCATAGGGATTGTCGTCGGGACCCATGTAGCCAGATTGATAGAAAGTCTCTCCACGGAATCGCATCGGATTGTTCATCCAGATACGTCCCTTTTGCAGCGTGGACCCTTCTGTGTCCGTAACCTTGACCCACGATGAATAGTCTTTGGGTTTAGCTGTTCCGGTGTACTGTTCGAGGACCACGTCGTCTAGAGAGACGGAGTATGGCTTGTAATTGCGACGAAATCGAAGCCCAAAGGTCCATTCCTTGTTGTCGATGGTCGCCTTTTCGTATTCCGGTTTGTACATGATGGCGTCGTCATTTATCCACTGGCTTACTGCGAACGAGCCCAGATTCGATTGTTCAGCTTTGTTCCTCAATGTGATGTAGGCTGTCGCAAAATTGACTTGGCTCTTTGCACCTCCCGACTTGGGAATTTCGGAGAACGCCCATTGCTTGGCGAGCCCATCGAGTCCAAAGTCTTCGTCACCTTCTCGTGGCGGACGGGAACGCGGTTGGCGACGAGAGTTGGTCATCCATCGATCTACCCGGAATTCGAAAGGCAAGTCGGGGCTGGATAGGAATTTGCCGTTGGTCGAGGACGACTGCAGCATCGGGTGATCAAACGCGATCACGTGATTCGATTTTTCCCCGCTGTTATCGATAAAGGCTAGTTCGACTGTATCTTGCTCGTAGGCGACGACTGTTCGTTGCCCTTCAAAGATAGAAATGCGTTCTTCTCGTTGTGCATCACCGAAGATAAACTGCCCCAACATTAGAAGACCCACGCCAAGGTGGAT
>CAIXME010000518.1 GCA_903920425.1 uncultured Pirellula sp.
CTTGAGTAGTTTCCCCGTCTGTCCGATGAGATTGGCCTCGACCTCCAATCCAAACGTCAAGCCATGCTGGTCACAAACCCTGGCAATCTGTCCCAGTTGATCAACGGCCTGATTGATGTGCAGGTCGGGATCTGTTCCGCGCGGGTGATAGAATGAGAATCCGCGAATCAGCTTCGAGCCAAACAGGTTGGCTAGATCGCACGCCCTCTTCACATCCTTGTCCAAGTACTCATCGAAAGGAACAAAGCGATTCGACGTGCCATCTTCGACATCTAGCAGCTTGACTTTCCCGATCGGCGATCCTATCGAGGAAACACTCAGTCCGTAATCGAGTTGCATCTCGCGAATACGCTCAATCGAATCGGACGACAACTGCATCACATTCTGGATACCCTCGCCGGCATCGATAAAACGCAATGTGTAGTATCTCAACCCGAGGGCTGCAAATGCACAAAACTGCTGTTCTATCGTTTTATTATTTGCGGACTCATCAGCGAATCCACTTAGCAATACCGGTTGGGTGGTCATCTCTTAGCCTAACTAGTTTCTCGCTACGCGTTCTTTTCGTGACTGACGGTAATGATCGACGTGATACCGCCCCGAGCTCCCCAGTGGCTTTCGAGGGTCACGCTGCGAGGATCCACGATGAGCACAAAATCATCTAGAATGCGGTTCGTCACATTTTCGTAGAAGATCCCCTCGTTGCGGAATTTTTGCAGGTACAGCTTCAGACTTTTCAACTCCACGCATTTTTGGTCGGGTACATATCGAAATATGAGGGTGCCGAAATCTGGCTGCCCAGTCTTTGGACACATCGACGTAAATTCGGGACATTCGATCTCAATGTGGTACTCGCGGTCAGGAAACGAGTTGTCAAAGCATTCGAGTTGATCTTGGAACGGTGTGCCTGGCACAGCTATTTCTCCTTGGGAACTTGGTACAAGCAGGATTCGCGAGGGAATCGTTTTTGTGTATTCTGATCTTTTGACAGGATCTTAACAGGGCAGATTGCCCATTGCATCGCAGATAGATTATCCCTTCGAGGCAAAAACCGAGGCTTGCATGATCCGTATCGCAGAAATTTTTCACAGCGTGCAAGGCGAAGGCTTGCTAACCGGCACCGCCAGCGTCTTCATTCGAACGAGCGGATGCAACCTGCGTTGCTGGTTCTGCGACACCCGTTACGCTTCCTGGGAGCCCGAGGGGGACCAACAAACCATCGAATCGATCTGCGCCCAAACCGCAGCATGGCCAACGCGACACGTCGTCATCACGGGTGGTGAGCCGATGATCTTCGACGAGCTTGCTCCGCTTTGCTCAGCTCTGAAATCCCTCAATAAACACATAACCATCGAAACGGCCGGCACTTTGTACCAAGAGCTGGAATGCGACCTGTGGTCCATTAGCCCGAAACTGAGTAACTCCACACCGTTGGGATATGCGAGCGCCGAATGGGTCAAACAACATGACCAACGTCGCAACACACCCGAGACAGTTCGCCGGTTGATGGAAAAAGGAAACTACCAACTCAAGTTCGTCGTTGGCTCCATTTTGGACGCAGAAGAAGTACTAGACTACCTTCAATCCATCGGTAGCTACGATCGCGACAGAGTGCTGCTAATGCCGCGTGGGACCACCACGGAAGAACTTGTGCTGCAATCATCTTGGCTAACCAATTGGTGCAGAGACCATGACCTGCGTCTTTGCGATCGGGCGCATATCCATTGGTTCGGAAACAAACGAGGCACATAGGTAATGCCAATAAAAAAAGGTCGCGATGGCTCGCGACCTTTTTTGGGTTTTCATTGTTTCGCCAAGGCTAACTAGGCAACCTTGCGGAATCTCTTCAATGCGCGTCGGCCGGCAATGCCGCCGAAAACTAGGCCAACCAAAGCCATCGATGTTGGCTCAGGTACGGCTGTGATGATCGAGAAGGAACCGGCATTGACAGTGTTAACGCCAGCCAACGTAGCGAAGTTAGCGCCAGTGATGTTGAACGTACCTGCTGCTGCACCGTTGGTGTTGATTGCGAGTCTTGCAATCAATGTATCCGCATTCGGAAAAAGTTGAGGGGCTGTGAAGTCCAAGCTCAAGTTCGAAGTCCGACCTGTTGCATCCGAACCATCGACCAAAAAGGAAGAAGTTCCTTGCAAGTTCCCCGCACCGATTGCACCAGCAAAACCGAAGGTCCCAGCTGCAGGCGAATTAAACGATGCACCGCCCAAATTGAAATCGGCCACCAAGAAGTCTGTCAACTCAGCAGCGTCACTTCGTGCAAAGACGTCAACAAACTGAACGCCCGAATCTTGAGCGAACGATCCAGAACCGATCGTTAGAATGATGGCTGCATTTGCTTGCGACGCAAACAAGAACAGCCCCAAAACCAACCCTAAAAATCTCATAGACTCATTCCTGATTAATAAACAATGTTGCCAAACAAAGAATACCCAAAAAACTGAAACTTAAAGACCACGCCAAAGGGAGGAGTAAAAGCTATCCAACGATTCCAAATAGTCTGACGAATTTTCGCCTCTCGTCTCACCTGTCAATGGCAGGTCAGTTGCAAGAAGTTTCGAGTCACTCGGAACAGACGCCTGAGAAGCGGTTATTGTAATCGGACCGGAAAGATTTTGTGGCGGTGCAATTATTAATTTTTCGCCAGTCCCCGAGTTGGAGCCGGCTGAATCTTTCAACGGAGCCGATGGAGCAGAGCCCTTCGAACCATTTCCTCCCCGAATATTCAACGGCCCAGGCCCTGACGCTGGAACGGTGATCGGAGCCACAATACCCGAGGTTTGCTGGTTGTTTCGAACAATACTGGTGTCCTGCGAATTAACGCGACCATCGCGGTTGACGTCGTAAATATTGGTCACGCCGGCAGCGTTCGTTCCCGTCGCCTGATTGTTTCGAACAGCTGACGTGTCTTGCGAATTAACACGATACCGAGTTGCGGTATTTCCCGTGTTGAATTCTCCGATTACGTTTCCAAAATAGAACACGTCATTCGCAGTGATACCCGTATTGGCATTTGCTACCACCTCGACCTTGAGCCATGTATTTTGCAAGGTGTTGTCAGGGAACGTGATCCGTACCCGTGTAGCTCCACCGGCACCCAAACCAGGCTGCAACGTCACCGACGGAATAGCTGCACCGGGCAATGCGGCAAAGCCACCTGCAGCGATTCCGTTCCATTGAGAAAGCTGCAAGCTTGCCAAGAATTGTGGCACCGTGGTAGTTGCTGGCAAGCCAGCAATATCGACCACGACACCGTTCAAACCACGTGAGTAGTTCGTGTAGTTGGCAAACGTGGAGCTCTGACCAGGCAACAACGGTACCTTGTCGGTTGCCAGGGAACTGGATGCACTTGCACCTGTCGCATTGTTGTAGAAGGTTCCACGCGTCGCAATCACGGCTACTGCGTTGACGGTAAAGGTAACGGTAGCAGAACCGCCATCTTCATCCGTTGCCGTTACAGTAACTACTTGATTGGTGATGATTGCCGTTGGCGTCATCGACCACGACCAAGTTCCGTTGCCGTTGTTAACGATTGCTCCCGCATCGACGCTCAACGACACCGTATCCGCAGGAACATCCGCATAGGTTCCGCTATTGGTGAGCACACTCAATACGTTTCCACTGACTGTGGCTAGGTTTCGGGTCAATGTCGGCCCGACATTATTGACGGTGTAAGTAAACGAAACCGAGGTCGACCCGCCATTTCCGTCATTCGCCGTGATGGTAACCATTGTTGACGCAACGTTATCGGTTGAAACAAGCGACCAACTCCAAGTTCCATCGCCATTCTTTACTACAGAACCAACAGAGGCACTCAAGGTCACCGTGTCACCCGGATCAGCCCAAGTTCCAGTGTTGGTAATCGTTGTCCCTTCGTTTCCACTAACGGCGGCGTTGTCTACAGTCAGAACAGGAACCACGTTCAAGATGTCGGCGGTCGTACCTGCCGTCGAATTCACCGAATAATTACCTGCATCCGCTCCTGACAAGGAAAGCCCAGTCGCTGTAACCACTTTGCCTGCACCAACGGCTGCGTCGGCGAAGTTAGCGGTACCACCGATGTAGCTGACAGTATCCCCACCAAAAACGGTCGCAATAGACCTCGTTAGAATCGTCGCAGCAGTGGTTCCGTCATATGGCTTGTTCGCGGCTGTAACGGTTCCAACCAATGCGAACTGCGTAACATCGGCCGAAGGAGATGCAGGAGCAGCTACGGAATAGTTTCCAGCGTCGGCACCTGCCAATGCAACGGTACCCACAGTCACCACTTTCGCATTTCCGACATTCTTGTCAGCAAACGCACCTGTCGCCGATCCAGAAACATCGTCGATGCCAATCACGCCAACCAACGCAATCGAAACAGCTGCGTTTGCTGTCGCATCGTACACGCGATTCGGCGATGTTGCGGTAGAGGTCAAACCGAACTTGGTGATATCTGCCGTCGGAGCTACTGGCTGTGCCACGGAGTAATTTCCTGCATCCGCACCACTCAATGCAACGGTGCCAACAGTCACCGTCTTGCCCGTGCCGACATTCTTGTCAGCAAAGGCACCTGTAGCTGAACCACTCACAACGTCGCTACCAATCACGCCAACCAACGCAATCGAAACAGCGGCATTGGTCGTTGCATCGTACACGCGATTCGGTGAAGTCGCTGTTGAGGTCAGACCGAACTTGGTGATATCAGCAGTCGGAGCAACTGGCTGAGTTACGGAGTAGTTTGCCGCATCGGCACCACTGAGAACTACCGTGCCGACGGTCACAGTCTTGCCTGTACCAACGTTCTTATCGTCGAAGGCTCCCGTCGCTGCTCCAGTCACATCATCACTGCCCAGTACGCCAACGAGCACAATCGATACGCTAGCAGTAGTATTTCCGTCGTACACTTTATTCGACGCAGTAGCCGTCGATGACACTCCGAACGGAGTGATGTTGGCGGTCGGCGAAACGGGCTGCGAAACCGAATAGTTTCCTGCGTCGGTACCGCTCAAAGCAACGGTTCCAACCGTTACAATCTTGCCAGCTCCAATGTTCTTGTCAGCAAAGGTTCCAGTCGCGGAACCGGAGACGTCATCGCTGCCGATGACTCCCACCAAAACAATGTTTACTGTTGCATTGACGTTACCGTCGTACACTTTGTTGATAGCGGTTGCAGTCGAGGTCAAACCGAACTTGGTGATGTCAGCCGTTGGCGAAGCTGGACCGGTGACCGTGTAGTTGCCGGCATCAAGCCCGGACAACGAGACTGTTCCGACAGTGACTGTCTTGCCAGTTCCAACATTCTTGTCTGCAAAACTGCCAGTAGCCGCACCTGCTACCACATCGCCACTGAACACACCTACCAAGCTAATTGCAACCGACGCAACCGTATTTGCGTCGTATACTTTGTTCGAAGCAACAGCTGTTGAGGTAAGCCCAAACGGGGTGATGTCAGCAACCGGAGATGCTGGAGCGACAACAGAGTAGTTGCCTCCATCGGTTCCGCCCAAGACAACGGTACCCACGGTTACGGTCTTTGCCGTTCCGACATTTTTGTCCGAGAAGTTACCTGGCGCAGTTGCTGTTACCACGTCACCAGCAAACACACCAACCAAGGAAACGTTCACGTTGGCCGTTGTAGTCGCGTTGTAGACCTTGTTGTCAGCGGTTGCCGACGAAGTCAACTCAAACTTGGTGATATTCGCAGTCGTCGTGGTCGTTGTATTGAACGTGTAGTTGCCTACATCGGTTCCTGTTACGTTGATACCGGTGACAGTGACCGTCTTGTTGGTCCCGACATTCTTGTTGTCAAACGCTGCGGAGTAACCATCAATGGTCAAAACGTCCCCGGAAACTCGGTTGTCCGCTACCGTTACAGCGGCGGTAACCAAGCTATCGTAGACTTTGTCGATTCCTTGTGCCGTTACCAACAATGCTCGTGCTGTGATGTTAGCGGTTGTTGATGTGGAAGTGTTGTATGTGTAGTTCCCAGCATCGGTGCCCGTTACCGTAATACCGGTGACAGTAACTGGCTTCGCATTTCCAACGTTCTTGTCAGCAAATGTCGACGTGCCCGTGATGGTAAGCACATCGCCCGATACTCGGTCGTCCGAAAAGACGACCGTCGCGTTCAACAAACCGTCGTAGATCTTGTTCACCCCTGTCGCTGTGATCGCCATCGCTCGAGGCGTGATATCCGCAGTCAATGTCGGAGTCAAAGGAATGGAGTAGTTGCCTGCATCGGTCCCAGTCAACGTGATCGAGTTGGTTGTGACTGTCTTGCCAACACCAACATTCTTGTTGTCAAATGTCGATGCAGCGGTGGCCGAAACCACGTCGCCAGCGAACACATTAGTCAAAACAATGGTCACCAACGCAGTCGTGTTCCCATCATAAACCTTGTTGGCTGCCGTTCGGGTCGACGTCAGATCGAACTTGGTAATGTTGGCGGTGGTAGTGGCATTTCCAGTAACGGTATAGTTGACCGCAGTCGGTCCTGCCAAAACGTAGTTGACGAGGTTTACGGTCTTTCCGTTTCCGACGTTCTTGTTGACGAACGTACCCGTCACGGTTGCAGTAACTGTTTCACCTGCCACGACACCACTGAGCGATACCGATGTCGTTGCGGCAGTTGTGGAGTCGTAGACTTTGTTCGCAGCAGTGCCAGTTGCAATCAATGCCTTCCTGTTGACAGTCAAGATTGCGGTACTGGTTATCGCGGCGCCTTGACTGTTAAAGTAGAACGCTCGATAAGTTCTACCGCTCAGTGCAACCGGTGGCTTGTTCAACGTCAGTGTGTTGGTCGTGAACCCGGTGTAAATCCCATTGTCAGTCAGCGAGGAAATATTTGTCCATGTGCTTCCAACAAATGTTTGCCATTGCACGCTCGCACGCGGCAATGCCGAGACCGACCCGCTGAATGTTGCGTTTGTTCCATAGGTCACGGTCGTGTCCACTGGGTTGGACGCGATAACAGGGGCAAAGCTGATGTCGAGTGCTGGCGCGAACGCAACACCCTTTAATGTCTTGCCAGTTGGTGCCGTGTAAAGCAATTGAGGACTACCGGCTACGCTGATCGTTTGATTGTAACCAGCAAAGTCACGAATGTTGATCACAGTGTTGGCTGCAGTAGCACCGTCACCTGTGGTCAGGTACAAGTCAGCACCCACGTAGGTGTTCGTGAAGTCAAGATCGCGCGCCGCCAGTGCATACCCCCCGGTTGCGATGCTTCCGTTAGCCGTCCAGGTGGTACCTACCAACGAAAACTTCAGAATCGAACTGGTCTGAAGCACATACAAAACGTCATACGTCAATCCACTCGAACCGGACTGAACAAGATAGAAGTCCGAGAAGTTAGCACTTGCAAGATTAGGAAGTCCAGGAAGGCTCGACACCGTCCCACCACTTAATGCACTCAACGTAGCCACTGCAGGTGTGCCTGCGTTGTTTCGGCCAACATAAATCGTCGAAGCAAATGCTTTGGTTGCTTTCAATGCCGTCGTTGCAGGGGATGCGGCAGCACTTCCATTGGTAAACACCCCACCTTGGTCAGTGATCGCGAACGAAGTGTTGTTTACCGAAGTCGCACCCTGTGGTTGGTTAGTCGCAACTCCCGTGTAAGTCGTCGGCATACTATAAACGCCAGATTTATTCAAAACACCGACACCTTTGAGCGCCGACAGGGTTGAAGTGCTCGTCGTGTTGTGACCTGACAGTACAAGCAAGGTTCCATCCGACGAATTGGATAGATAACCGTTCGACGTCGAACTCTGATCAATTCGCAACGCATCGGTACCCGTCGTTCCGTTAACAGCGATGGTTTGAACCGGCGTCGTTTGATTGATCAATGTCGGATTCACTTCGACGATCGAGATCGAAGAGTTCGTTCCAACCGTATCAGCCATAAACAGAGACAAATCTCCAGATGCAAACGCTGCAAACACTTCCCTACGCTCTAGCGACTCAAGAATCAGCCGGCGATTTCTCTTCTTTACGCGGCCAGAATCGTTTACCTGTTTTGCAAAACCCAATAGTCTTGAGAGCTTGTTTGTAGATCGTTGGCTCATACTTGATACTCAGTAAATGTTAAAATGAAAATCTGGAGAGTGCATATCAAACTCAATGTAGCCTGCCCATTCGATTGACTCGTTAATATAGACAGAACCGGAACTCATTCCAGCATTTTGCTCAAAAAGCTAGCGAAATACTCACCCCCATTTCGGGCTACATGCAATGCAAACCACGTAGAAAATAAAAAAACCTCGGCGATTTGCCGAGGTTTTTTCATTAACAGACTTATTACGAATATGTCTTAGTACATGTCGTAGTCGCCACCGTGGCCGCCGGACTTCTTGCCGTGACCATGGTCATCCTTTGGCTTTTCGGCGATCAACGCGTCGCTTGTCAAAAGCAAGGTCGAAACGGACGCTGCGTTTGCGAGAGCTGTGCGAGTAACCTTGGTCGGGTCAATCACGCCGGCCTTGACCAAGTCTTCGTAGACGTTGGTTAGCGCGTTGTAGCCATTGTTGCCCTTTGCTTCTCCGACTTTGGAGCAAACAATTCCGCCGTCTTGACCGGCGTTGGTTGCAATCATGGTCAACGGAGCACGGCAAGCGCGGAGCACAATGTTGTACCCGGTTACTTCATCCGTGGTCAGCGTTTCCGCTGGGGATACTTGAGTCGAAGCTCGCAGCAACGCGACGCCACCACCTGGGAGAATGCCTTCTTCAATCGCAGCGCGTGTTGCATGCAAAGCATCTTCAACGCGAGCTTTCTTTTCCTTCATTTCGCTTTCGGTCGCAGCACCTACATTGACCTTGGCAACACCGCCAGCCAACTTGGCCAAACGTTCTTCCAACTTCTCACGATCGTAGTCGCTCGATGTGTTGTCGATTTCTCGGCGAATCTGGTCGATTCGAGCCTTGATGTCGCTAGCCTTGCCAGCACCTTCGATGATCGTGGTGTTGTCCTTGTCGATGATCACCTTCTTGGCACGACCGAGGTCGGACAATGTCAGTGTATCAAGCTTCTTGCCGAGAGCTTCAAATACAGGAGTTGCATTGGTCAGAATACCAATATCTTCCATCATAGCCTTGCGACGGTCGCCGTACCCTGGAGCCTTGACGGCACTCACTTGCAAAGTTCCTCGCAAACGGTTGATAACAAGCGTCGCGAGAGCTTCACCTTCCACATCTTCAGCAATGATCAACAAAGGCTTGCCCTGTTGTACAACTTGCTCAAGAACAGGAACAAGATCCTTGATGTTAGAAACCTTCTTCTCATATACCAAAATGTATGGATCTTCGAGAACAGCTTCCATCGTAGCCGAATCGGTTACGAAGTATGGCGAAAGGTATCCGCGATCGAACTGCATTCCTTCTACGAATTCCAATTCGTCATGCAAGCTCTTGCCTTCGTCGACGGTCACAACCCCATCCTTGCCAACTCGCTCCATTGCATCTGCAAGCAAATTGCCGATAGCGCGATCATTGTTTGCAGCGATCGTCGCAACATTGGCCATTTCGCCCTTGTCCTTGATTTTGATCGACATTTTCCGAAGCTTTTCGGTGATGTCGGCCACTGCAGCCTCGATGCCGCTCTTCATTTGAATAGGGTTCACGCCAGCAACAACGGCTTTCAGGCCTTCGTTGAAAATCGCTTCCGCCATCACAGTCGCGGTCGTTGTACCATCACCAGCGACGTCGCTAGTCTTGGAAGCAACTTCACGAACCATCCGAGCGCCCATGTTTTCGTAGACGTCTTCCAAGTCAATTTCCTTGGCGACAGTAACACCGTCTTTGGTGACAGTCGGGCTACCGAAACTCTTTTGAAGAATAACGTTGCGTCCGCGAGGCCCAAGGGTAACCTTGACCGCACGAGCCAACTTGCTAACGCCGCGGCGAATCGCTTCGCGGGCTTCCTGATCGAAAGCAATGATCTTTGCCATTGAAAAAACTCCGTAATGCTATGTTGTTAAAATTTGTTTTCAGGGAATGCTTCGCGACTAGCCAATGACTGCCAAAACTTCGTTTTCGCTCATCAAAAGATACTCTTCGCCATCAACTTCGATGCCTTCGCCGGCATAACTAGTGAACAACACGTGATCACCAATCTTGACTTGAAGAGTGGAGCGACTGCCGTTTTCCATGACTCGTCCATCGCCGACGCTGATCACCTTGCCTCGAGTTGGACGATCCTTTGCCGAATCTGGCAAGAAAATTCCGCCGCTCGTCTTCTCTTGGGATACTTCGCGTTGAACAACAATTCGGTCCCCAAGCGGAACGAGCTTGACCTTGGTCTTTTCTTTGGTTGCAGCGGCCATGGAACGGAACTCCATTAGTAAAGGTGGTGAGTTAGTTTTCTGTTGGGTTCGAGCATTCAGCCAAAACGGCACTTCATGCAAGAAGATCGCCCAAAGAGCAATTGCCGTGCCAGAGAACCTCACCCCCGATAGCTGATTTTGCCAAGAGTCGGGGGCAAGTCGATTTCTTCCAAGGAAAACAACAGGAATGACGTTGTTTCCCACCGCAACTCCGTCCAGAATAAAGGTCCGATTTGCGTTTGAAACCCTTCGCTTGAAAGTCCAACTATGCCGATTCGTGTTTCCTGCCAATGTGGGCAAAACCTCAGTGTCCCCGATAGCATGGCGGGAAAGTCAGGCAAGTGCCCCAAGTGCCAACAACCCCTCACGATTCCCAAACCTGCAGCCAGCACGGGGAAAACTCCTCCAGCTACGGCAGGCACTGCCCCCAAACCAGCCCAACCAGCCCAACCAGCACCGGCCGCCAACAGTACGCTCGACGGCCTATTTGAAGCCGCCGGTCTCACCCAACGCAAAGGGAACTTCTGCCCCTCCTGCGACGCTCCCGTGCAAGTAGGCGCAGTCATGTGCGTTCAATGCGGTTTGCAGTTCGCAGAAGGAACCGTGTTGGAATCGCACAAGGTTGAGACCAAAAGGCAATTCGGAAACAAGCGTCTCAATGAAGCGGCCGACATGATGGCCCGTGAGGCAGACACCGAAAAGCGGCTTCTCGGAGCCGGCACACCGTGGTGGTTCATGTTCGCAGGCCTTGCTGGGATCGTGGTTTTCATCGGCGGAGCCGTTATTAAAATGGACGCCAGCACATCCGGCCAGATCTCATCCAATGCCATGATGGCCCGTATCCAAAAGGCAGCCATGCTCACGGTGCTAATCGCTTCGGCAGGTTCTGCCGCGGGGCTTGTAGCCAGCTTTTCCTACATCGCGATCGTGGTTAACTCCTTTTACGAGTCGTTAAAGCAAGGGCTGCTCTGCTTGCTCGCCCCTCTCTACATCGTGTTCTACATGTTTTCCCGAATTCTATCTCGCAGGTTGCTGTCTACAGTTATCCTGTTTTGGATAACTCTCACACTAGCCATTGTTTGCCTCGTTTACGCCTTGCCCAAAATTTAACACATCCATGCATTGGAGATTCCAAAATGCGCTCTATCGGCAAATCGTTGCACGCATCGTTCGCTTCTAAACTGGCCAAATTTCACTTGGCTGCATTCGTGGCATCCGCGAGCCTACTCCATAGTGTTGGCAGTGCTCAAATAGTTCAGCTGCCCACCACCGGAACCTTCTCATTGCAAACAACCGTCATGGCCCCTGACGCGGGCGCTACCCAATTGGGTAGCAACCAATTTGGTCGGACCGGCACAAACTCTCGAGGCCCGCTACCAGGTTCGGCCTATGGCGCTCAGCGCGGTGTCTCAGGCGCATCGGTCCACACGACCATCATCGACCTCAATGAACTAGATCAGATGATTCGGTCGCAGACCGGCCCTAAATCGACTCCTCCCGCCATCGCTCCGAAACTGACCCCGGTTTCACCCTACGGCGTTGGCAATCCAGGAGTTGCTGAAAGGAACGCCGACTACGAGTACCTCATGGCGCTTTCCCATACACCCATCGAGTCTTCTGAACAGATCAACGACGATGCCAAGTACTACTTGGCACTAGCCAGCGACGCGCGACAACGTGGACACTGGAACGCGGTCGAACTCTACTACAAAATGGCCTGGTCCAGCCTTCCCAAAACACGACAGCAGTTCGCTTTGAATGCTCTCTCAGATGCAAAGCGGAAAGCAGAAAGCGAAATCGAGAAGCAATTAAAAAAGAGCCCCAAACGTTAGACTCACTAACGCTTGAGGCAATCCCCTAGGCTGGACAGTTTGCCACTAAATCAAAATAGAACCGTCCATCCCCGCGCCCGCTTCCCATTGCCGACGTATCTCACGCAACCCATACGCGCACATCTCAAACTGCTCGCTCAAGCGATGCAACAGGTCGTTAGGTACCTCGGCATTTTCATCCGCGTCGATCTCGCTCGCTATTTCATAAGCTCGCTTGCCTTGATGGCAGTAACTGACAAACTGGTCAGTCTTGTCTGGTCCCTGCAGCCCTCGCAATGACTCGGGATAAAGCCCCGTCCAAAAGAGGGTAAAGTCGCCAATGTGCCTATGCACTTCTCGCTTTGCCAAACCGATTCGATGCTGAGCTTCAGCCATCATCGAAACGACCTCGGTTGCTCGCTGGCCATTCAATTGGCGAATGCGATGAAGTGTGTCAGTCTTGGTGAAACGAACCAGCAAACTACTGATGTAATTGACCAACTCCGTATCCGCCACGCCCAACTGTGAGTGAAACGCGTACTCGGAGAGCCCGGCAAAGAAACGCTCTAACGTGCGATTGAGAGAATTGCTGCTTGCATTGTTTTCGAATTGCATGCGGAAAAGCTCCTTTTCAAACCAACAGGAACTGTCCTACCCATATCCAAACTATTTGCTACATACTCCTCAAGTCAAGATCGTATCGAAAAAAAGAGGAAAGTTACAGGCGGTTCATCGCTTCGCCAACGTAACGTTCGAAAACCCGGTACAACCCTACATGCATGTCGTCCGAGGTTGCTCATACGATGCTGGACACCCCACTAGCAACTACTACAGTCAGCAACATACGATAGACTTAGCTTGCGAACACTCCTCTCCATGCAAGGGACCCTAGCTCGATGGCGCTCCAATTCCTACCCGGTACCGTTGTACAGAAACGTGTATGGTCCGAAGGGCTTTTCACTCTGTCCGTCGCTTGCCCCGGAGTGAATCCGTTTGAAGCAGGGCAATTCTTGCAATTGGGCCTCCCTCTTCCAGAAAAGCATTTGCATCGCCCCTACTCGGTCGCTTCGCCACATGGCGAGATCCTAGACTTCTTCATTGTGCTGGTCGAAGAAGGAGAACTGACGCCGAAACTTTGGAAACTGCGAACAGGAGATTCGGTTGATGTCGCGTCCAAAGCCGTAGGCAGTTTCACCCTGTCCCACGTACCAAATGCGAATTGCATTTGGCTGATCGCGACAGGGACCGGCCTGGCTCCCTACATTGCGATGCTTCGACACGGCGATATATGGAATCGCTTCGCGCACGTCATCTTAGTACACGGTGTTCGCTACCCCTCCGATCTTGCTTACCAAGAAGAGCTTCACTCGTTTTCGCAAAACCACGGAAATCAATTTCGCTTCGTTCCGGTTATCTCACGAGCAGAATCGCCA
>CAIXME010000519.1 GCA_903920425.1 uncultured Pirellula sp.
CCAACCAACATACCCTTCGGGCATATTCATTTCTTCCAGAGTTCTTCTGGCGATGGTTTCCAATTGGTCTTTGGTGGGTGCCATCTCCTTGTTCATTCTGGCAGCTACCTCTTGGCATTTGGCCCGCATCTTTTCCCGAAGCTCTAACGTTTCGGGAACGAGTTTGAGGTGGCTGGTCTTACGGCGCGTTTTCTTTTCCGTTTTGTCAGAAACGCTGGGCACTTGTTCTTTCGACATCGAAGCTGTTGGTGTTACCGTTGACAAAACTCGAGTCCTTTTTTCAGGGCACTAAGTGAATACACTAGTGGATACAATTTTTCGTAATACCATAACCGAGCGAAATAAAATCCGATCGGCTGGCTATATCGTTGGTTACTGGATTCGACGGCGCTGCACAGCCAATCCAGCCCTGCCATTATAGAGGTAGTTTCCTCCGCTGTCTCACTTTCGGACATGATTCCTTCCAATGCAATCGCAGTTTCTTCGACGGTGCTGACGACTGAGTCCGGCTCTGTTTCCGAATTAGGATAATGGGTATTCGGCCCGCCTCCCCAGCCTCCATCGGGGTTTTGATTCGCGATCAAGTACTTGCGGCCGTTTCGCAAGGCCTCGTGGCCTTGCCGTTTACACTGAGAATAACAGAGTAAAACACGGCCCGTTCCATACACCGGATTGTCTTCTAGCGGCCGGTCTTGATTCCCAAACCATAGCGGTTGCCAGCTTCCATCCTCGGATTGTTGTCGCGCCAGATAGCTCCATCCCCGATCCATAGCCGATTCTATTTGCGACTTTCTCGGGCCGTTGGATTCCGAATGCTTTTCTAGCGTCTCTGCCCAAACATGCAGTGCACGAATCGCATGAGCCGTTAAATCGCTGCCGCTGCGGTCAAAGGGGAGCGTGCCCCAGCCACGGCAGAATGTTGGCCAACCACCATCCCGATTCTGTAATTTCACCAACCACCGGCACCCCTGTGCAGCAGCCTCAATTACGCGTCGCATCCTGATCGATTCGATTATGCCAAGTGTATGATTCTCTGCTACTCGAGCGTCATACCAAGCTTTCAACGCGATCAGTGCACCTGGTGTATCGTCTGCGTCTGGGACAGCACCACTCAAATTGGTCCAGCCCCATCCTCCAGGCTCCGCACCGGTAAAAGGGTGCCGTTGACGATGTTGGCACGATAACAACCAATCGATGGTGCGGTCCCATTCCATGTTCACATGGTGGTCTAACGTCGCTACTTGGTTGTCATAGTAATGCGGGGTTGCAAGCGATGTTACCCACGAAGCTAGATTGGTATCAATTGGCCAACTGCCATCGGCCAAGACCGAATCGATGATGAATTTGCGAGACTCTGATGACACTCGACAATTCGCTTGGCCTATCGATGCGAGGCTCATCAAAACGAAGCTCGTCAGCGGTACCGCCTCCAGATAACCGCCACTGGTTGGCTGCATGTTGGTCAGCACTCGGAGCGATGGCTTTACGGACATGGAACGAATCCATCGCATCACGGGATTGGAGGGCGGACGGTGAACGAATTGAGCTTGTCCAATAGCAACCAACGCTGGAATCGCATAGCTCACCACTGGCAGCTGTACGAATCGATACCAGGATTGGGGCAGCACCGCAGCTTCGAATGGCAACGTAGGTATTTTGCCCCAGTCGATTATTCCGGCCAGCGCGCAGTTGGTCATGATCGGCACGACAAACGTTTTGTCCTTGCCATATCGTTGCCGCAGGCCGTCCCAGCTGCCGCGTTGCTCGACATAACTCCACGCTAGCGCAATCTGTTTCGTGTAGCGTTGGTTATGACCGGCCAGTTGCCATGCGGCCAAAACCAGCAACGTCGTTGCGATATTGGAAAGCGAACGATCCGTGTCGCCAAATCCTCCATCCGCGTTCTGAGCGCGTGACAACCAAACGCTACCTCGCTCAATCAACTTGTCCCATTTGGCCGGACCTTGATCCCGGCCACTCGAGGGTGGAGGCAAAGTCCATGGGCTCTTGGCATAGGCATTGCGCGACACCGACAACGCGCTAACCGCAGTTGCTGTCGACAATGCGGACGTAGACAATTCGCCCGTCCAGTGACTCGAGGTTCCTTTGAGTTGCTGCAGCTCGCCGTGCAATACTTGAATTGCGTTTCGGATGCGTTGTACACGAATTGTGGATGACATGGTCAAGAAAGTGGGATCCGCAATCCATCGTATGCAAGTCGAACATGCGATGGCAACAACTCGTTGGCCAATTCATAGTCCAGGTCGTGCGATAGATGTGTGAGGTACGTGATCTTGGGCTTAAGTTCTGCGATCACCTCTAACGCTTGTTCTACACTGAAATGCGTTGGGTGCGGCTTGTAACGCAATGCATCCAAGACCAAGCAATCTAGGTTTCGCAATTTTTCCATGCTGGTCGCAGGTATAAAGTTCGTATCCGTGCAATACGCGACGTTGCCAATACGGTACCCCAGTACATTGCAGTGCGGGCCATGCTCAAGCGGAATCGTTTGGATCTCTGCACCTAGTACTTGAAACGTTTCATTTTCACGTACTGTTTGAAATTGCAATTGCGGCACAGCGCCAGGATGGGTGTGTGCGCGATCGATAAAAGCATAGTCGAATACCTTGCGGATTCTCTGCTCCACGAGGGATGTGCAATACAAGGGAACAGGATGTCCCAACATAAATGGGAATAGACGCAAATCATCCAGGCCGTGCAAGTGATCTGCGTGCTCATGGGTGAACGCGACTGCGTTTACCATTCCGATACCCTCTCGCAGCAATTGACTCCTGAGATCGGGCGAGGTATCGAAAAGCAAATTCCCTTCTGGCAAGCCCAAGATGGCACCAGAACGCGTTCGATTGTTTTTGGGGTCTGGACTAGTGCAAACCGAACAGTCGCATCCAATGCTCGGCACACCTACGCTGGTGCCGACGCCGAGCAAAATCATTTGCCCTCGAAAATCAATTGTGCGGAAATGTCTTTCCACTGCGGCGAATCCTAGCCGAGAAAAAAGGGGAAAACCTCGTGCCATCTTGGATGGACACCCTCAATGTAGACTGGCTAGTGTACTTGAATTTCGCGTGTCACGTCAGGCAGAAAGACGCACCGATCGCGTCACAGCTCCTATTTTCGTTGCAATAGCTACTTCGGCTTTTTTCTTGAGCGGTGATCCACCCGCTGCCGATGAGCCTCAATTGATACAGGCGATCAAGCAACAGGATGCTCTTTCGTTGATAACCGTTCATGGTGCAGGGATGTGGCCATGAACTAATTTTGCTTTCTACGTCCTTACGCATCCCAAAACCATGGCACGCAAGAAAAAGCTCGACGATCTTACTCCCCCAGTAATCGCAGCAACCAAACCCAACGTGGATCCCGGTCGTCAGCCTCGTGTCTTGGGTTGGATGGTACTGATCGTAGGTGCCAGTAGCACGTGGTATTGGTATCGTCCTCTACCTCCAGCCGCAAACGAAACCGCGAACGCAACTCTGCCAACTTCGTGGCCAACCTCTGCTACCGGCCCCAAGAGTTTATGGAGTGAACAAGGATTGGTCGTTCCGAGCATCTCGGATACACGCGGGGATCCGACTGTATCTCCAAGCGAGTTGCTCGCTGCAGAACAATCGTCTCCCACCCTCGTTGGTCCCCCGAAAGTATCTCTCGTTCCATGGAACGAACCGCGACAAGAACTTGCGGACGTGCTAAAGAAGGAGACGCTACCTTCGCTTCCCATCGAAACGATTTTGTCAAAGCAATCCCTAGAATCGCCAAAGCCTTGGACTCCTCCGTCGATGACTGGCCCGCTCAACGCTAGTCAAGCGGAGCGACGAGAATGGCCCGACAGCGGATACGTCCCTCAGCCGAATCCCAACAAAGCAAAGCAACGAGCCGCGAGCAAGATCACCGCCAAAATCCCGCCGCTTCTTGAAACAGGAATGAAGTCGATACGAACGACCGAAGACCTCGAGCCCACTGCGGGTGCAGTGCGTGAGAAGCCCATAAGCGGCAATACGGCAAATGCAAACCTCGGCCAACCAAGCCCTACTTTGTCGAATCCAGCAATCGGGTCCGCTCCACCGTCACTCCCCGCGGCATTACCCCCAGGTGATACGCAAATCCCATCGAGGCAGCCTGCGTTTATTCGCCAACCTCATCAGCGATGATGCTCGGTAGGTAACTCTTCGGGTTGTGATCTTTGTGTTCAGGGCTCGATGGTTCACGCGGAGACGCGGAGACGCGGAGAAGAGTTGGGTTGAGGACAGAAATGAATTCCTGAAATCTCTGTGCCTTGGTGTCTTTGTGGTGAAAAATCTTGATCATTGAGTGTCAGCACTGGAGTGGTCCCTCGCTCACGCTTCGGGTTGTGATCTTTGTGTTCAGAATCGATGGTTCACGCGGAGACGCGGAGAAGAGTTGTAATTCAAAATGAATTCATACAAACTCTGTGCCTTGGTGTCTTTGTGTGACAATTTTTGACGCGATTAGATTCGCTGAAGCATTTGCGCAACGAGGCGATCGCGAAGGACAACACCAACCAAAGCCCCCGAACTGTTGACGATGCGGCACAGCTTGGAATGCTGTGAAACCATCTTGTTTAGCACGGCAATTTGACCCGTTGTCTCATCAAAGGTTGCGACCGGACGCAAGCGAGGCGATGGATGATTGGAAAGCAAGTCGGATGATTCAAAATATCCAACAAGTCGTTTGTCTTTCGGGTGCAGAACTGGAAAGATCGCTTGCTTTGTTTTGCGAGCGATTTGAGTCATCTCGTCTAGCTCCATTTCCAATGGGAGCGTCCGCAAGCCCCGCAAAGGCATGCAATATCGGGATATTGGATCGTTGCCATACGCAAACATGTTCTGAACGAGATCTCGTTGAACTGGCTCTAACAATCCTGCTTGCTCTCCCTCTTCAAGCACTTGTCTGAGTTCGCGGCGAGCCAACGCAGGCCTCACCTTCAACGGTTCCTCGCCCAGTACTTTTTGAAGCCATCGACTCAAGATGTAGAGAGTCCAAGTGATAGGTAATGTTACTACCGTGAGGATGAACAAGGGCCATCCGGTTTTCAACAAAAGAAAGTGGGGCTTCTGGTGGAATAGACTCTTGGGAAGAAGTTCACAAAAAATGAAAAGCACAGGCGTACTGAGAATGCTCAGTGCGATGTCGACGCGTGCATCGTCGTGACCGAACATATCCAGCACCAACCACGCAAATCCAATCGGTACCGCATAGTTTGCCAACGTGTTGCCTACCAAGAGGGTGGAAACAAAGAGTCCAGGATGATTGGTTAGCCAGAGGAGACCGCGAGCAACACGGGAACCGTCGACTGCATCCAGCACCAAACGCACGCGTGGGACGCGATAAAGCCCCGTCTCTACTCCGCTACAGAACGCGCTCAAAGCGCATGCCGCCAAAATCAAGCAAATAGCGAGGATCACTCAATACCTCCTGATTCGTCCAGCGAGATATCGAATTCCGTACTGGTGATTTGGACAAACATCTCGCCACGACGAGGGATGTCCGTCACTTGCAGATTGAATGGCCCCCACGATACTTGATCACCAACCTGGGCGATTCGACGCAATTGGCTTTGCATAACACCTGCGATGGTTGCGTCACGCGTATCCGGAAGTTTGATTCCCAGACTCCTCTGTAGCTGCTTGATTCGCGTAGTTCCAGTGACTTCCCATTTGGCTTCGCCGGTTTTTGCAAACAGCGGACGACCCATCGTATTGATGGCGACCG
>CAIXME010000520.1 GCA_903920425.1 uncultured Pirellula sp.
CCCAGTCATATCGATTTATTCGATCCCAAGCCTGAATTGGAGCGACTGGCTGGTTCCAAGTTGCCGGCTAGCTTTGGCCCAATCATTACTCCGATGGGCGAGTATGACGCTCCCTTGATGCCGAGCAAACGCAAATGGAAGCAGCATGGCGAAAGCGGTCTTTGGGTTTCTGATTGGTTGCCGGAGACTGCCAAGCATGCTGATGATTTAGCCGTGATTCGTTCGTGTTGGGCCAATGGTCTGAATCACTCCAATGGTGTGTGTCAAATGAACTCGGGTTCGATCCTTGGAGGCAGACCTTCCTTGGGAAGTTGGGTGACGTATGGTTTAGGAAGCGCCAACGAAAACTTGCCCGCGTTCGTCGTGATTGAAGATGGCGACGGGCACGTGATTAATGGACCTCGAAACTGGTCGGCAGGCTTTATGCCCGCGAGTCATCAGGGAGTTGCGTTGAAAGGTGGTCCTGTCCCGATTGATTTTTTGAGTGCTCCCAAGGGATTCGAAAATGACCGGCAGCAAGCCAAGCTAGCGATGCTGCAAGAGATCAATCGCCAGCATCAGCGTAATCGAGAGGTAGATACCGAATTGGAGGCGCGAATCCACTCCTATGAGTTGGCTTTTCGCATGCAGTCCGCGGCTCCGGAGGCGGTCGATCTCTCGCAAGAGACCGAAGACACGAAAGCCATGTATGGGTTGGACGACAAGGAGACGGCATCGTTCGGAAAGAACTGCTTGCTCGCGAGGAGGCTGGTGGAACGTGGGGTTCGATTCATTCAGTTGTACCACGGTGCGGGCAGTAAATGGGATTCTCATACTGCATTGGAAAAGAACCATAGTCAGTTGTGTAGGTCCAGCGACAAGCCGATCGCAGGATTGCTACAAGATCTCAAACAGCGAGGTTTGTTGGAAAATACCTTGGTCGTTTGGGGTGGGGAATTCGGTCGGACTCCGATGAGCGAAAAAGGGGATGGCCGGGATCACAATGCATATGGATTTACAATGTGGATGGCTGGCGGTGGAGTCAGGGGTGGCCAAACCATTGGGGCCACCGATGAGATTGGGCTTCGTGCAATCGATGAGAGGCTGCATGTCCATGATCTTCATGCGACGATCCTGCACATGCTCGGTATAGACCATTGGAAACTTGTCTATTCGCATCAAGGCCGACCGGAGCGGGCGACACAAAACGAAGGCCGAGTCTACAAGAAATTGCTTTTAAAGGCGTAGAAGCTGGCGAGCTTACCAGTATCGCTCGACAACAATATGGCCGGGTGCCGAGAGTTTGTGCCGGAACATTTTGCGCTCGTTGAGCAGCGATTCCGTGTCGTCGAGCATTTGAGGGTTGCCACACATCATAGCGACGCTGTTGTCGGCGGCAAATTTTTGGCCAGCGATGGTTTCAAGCGATCCGTTTTCGATCGCGGTCGTGATGCGTCCGGATAGTGCTCCTGGCGATTCTGCTCGTGAGATAACCGGAACGAAGCGAAATTGATTTCCGTGGTTTTGCGAAAACGAGTGAAGCTCTTCTTGGTAAGCAAGATCGGAGGGATAGCGAACACCGTGTACTAAGATGACGTGCGCGAAGCGATTCCATATATCGCCTTGTCGAAGCATCGCAATGTAGGGAGCCAGACCGGTCCCTGTCGCGATCAGCCAAATGCAATTCGCATCTGGTACGTGGGACAGGGTGAAACTGCCTACGGCATTGGACGCGACATCAACCGAATCACCTGTTCGCAGTTTCCAAAGTTTCGGCGTCAGTTCTCCTACGTCGACCAGCACAATGAAGAAGTCTAGGATCTCGCCATGTGGCGCAGCGACCGAGTAGGGGC
>CAIXME010000521.1 GCA_903920425.1 uncultured Pirellula sp.
ACAAAAAATTGAACAAGAGGCAACAGAGGTAACGGAGATTTGAAATCGGTGTTTCCTCCGTTTCCTCGGTGGTCTCCTGTTCATTTCCCATGCAGAAAGAGGGAAGCACTCGTAGCGGAAGATGTGAATCTTCCGGTGCGGAGCCTTGATGCATGGCGATTCTAGATATCCAGGATGGGCGATTGCTACTGGCGATTCGCCGGAACTTTCACAAGTTCCGATACGCGTCTTGTATCCGAGTTCGTCTTCAAACAAAAAACTGAACAAGAGGCAGCAGAGGTAACGGAGATTTGAAATCGGTGTTCCCTCCGTTTCCTCGGTGGTCTCCTGTTCAGGTCCCATGCAGAAATTGGGAAGCGCTCGTAGCGGAAGATGTGAATCTTCCGGTGCGGAGCCTTGATGCATGGCGATTCCAGATATCCAGGATGGGTGATTGCTACTGGCGATTCGCCGGAACTTTCACAAGTTCCGCTACCTGCGATTGCGCTATACCCGATTCACGTCGAGCGTATCTCGTCACGAAGCGGCTATTCGCTCCACTGCCAATAGCTAGGCGTGGGCGCGATGAACTCCATGTTCGTCTTCAAGGTGGGATGGCTTATGTCGAGTTGGCGGCAATGAAGAGCGATCCCTGCCGGGAACGTGTTCGATGCTCCGTACTTTTTGTCGCCAACGATGGGGCAGCCGATGGCTTGTAGCTGGGCGCGAATCTGGTGTTTGCGGCCCGTGATCAGCTTGATCTGCACCTGATGTCCTTGGACACCTTGGCCAAGGTAGCGATACTCCAAAATAGATAATTTGCTTGAGCCATTCGCTGTCGGTACCACACGCGTCTTCGTGTCGCTCTCTAGCCGAACTAGATGATGCTCCAGTCTTGCTTCACGCTCCCGAGGCTTGTTCTCTACGATAGCCCAATAGACTTTATTCGGCGATTGGTTGCGGAATTGTTCGCTCAACCTGCTTGCGCCTTTGCTGGTTCTCGCTAACGGCAAAACGCCTGTCACGGGAGAATCCAATCGACTGACTACACCAACAAACACGTTCCCGGGTTTGTTGTATTTTTTTCGCAAGTAGTCGCCGGCCCATACGATGAGGCTATTTTGTTCCGGTGTGGCCCCTTGGACAATCCAATCCGCTGGCTTGTTTAGGACCAGCAGGTGATTGTCTTCGAATAGAACCTGCAACGGCTAAACTCCAACTTTCCAAGTTTCGCCGCTGTTGAACAGCTTTTGAAGATTGCCGCGCCCACGTTGCTCGATCGCTTGATCGATTTGACCGCGAACCGCATCTTCGTATGTCTCGCTCAACACATCGCGAAAGACTCCGATCGGTTCTGGGAAGTCTGGTCGACGCATGCGCGATAGCATGTAGACCAGCGTCGAGTTCGCTTTTTCGTCGTGGAACAGCAAGTCATCTTCTTTCACCTTGCCATCGTTCAGGTCGACCACTTCCAGGTTCAGACCGTTCAATCGAATACCGCGGTCCTTGTCCTTTCCGTAGATCATTGGTTTGCCGTGTTCCAATTCGATCGTTGTATCGTCGCGAGTCGCTTTGTCTTGGGCGTAGCTAAATGCACCATCATTGAACACATTGCAGTTCTGGTAGACTTCAACGAACGAAGTGCCTTTGTGCGCTGCTGCTCGTTTCAGGGTGTACGCTAGGTGCTTTACATTGCTGTCAACGGAACGAGCAATGAAGGTAGCTTCTGCGCCAACCGCAACACTGATAGGATTGAGAGGGTGATCGACGACCCCCATCGGTGTGCTTTTGGTGATTTGCCCTTCGACGCTGGTTGGAGAATACTGGCCCTTGGTCAAGCCGTAGATGCGGTTGTTGAACAAGATGATGTTGAGGTCGACGTTCCGACGCAACAAATGGATAAAGTGATTTCCGCCGATGCTCAAAGCGTCACCGTCACCGGTGATTACCCAGACGCTCAAGTCTGGGCGGGTCATTTTCAGGCCGGTTGCAATGGCCGGTGCTCGACCGTGAATCGAGTGAACTCCGTAGGTATTTACGTAGTACGGAAAGCGACTGCTGCATCCGATGCCCGAAACAAAAACGGTCTTTTCAGGTGGAACGCCGATCTCTGGCAGCACTTTCTTCATTTGAGCCAAAATCGAATAGTCGCCACAGCCGGGGCACCAGCGGATGTCTTGATCGCTTGTAAAGTCGTCTGCTTTTAGTACGGGAAGCGTTGTGCTCATATCGGTTTCAGTGCTTTGATTTGGTTTGGTACGATGTTGGAATTCAGGTGCGGTTGTGTGTCAAGGATGGATGCTTGCCACGGGACGAGCGAACGTCTTGCCGCTATTGATATTGGACCGAAGTGCGTGTGCCGGACTTGGTCATTTCGGTGATCTTGTCGAGCAACTCGCTGACCGTAAACGGCTTGCCCTTGATCTTGTTGTACCCGACGGCATCAACCAAGTAGCGAGCGCGAATGAGGGTTCTGAGTTGGCCCATGTTGAGTTCTGGAATCAACACTTGCTTGTAGCGAGAAATGATTTCGCCGAGATTGCTTGGGAATGGATTCATGTATCGAATGTGCGCCAATGCAACACTCGTTCCTTGGGCTTGTGCCGCTTGAACAGCCGTCAAGCATGCGCCATAGGTGCCGCCCCAAGAGAGGACCAGCAACTCTCCGCTTTGCGGGCCGATGACCTGTTGTGGAGGCAGGAGTTTCGCAGCGTTTGCGACCTTTTGAGCGCGAATGTGAACCATCTTTTGGTGGTTATCAGGATCGTAGCTGATGTTGCCAGAACCGTCTTCTTTCTCCAAGCCACCAACGCGGTGCATGAGGCCTTCGGTGCCTGGGATCGCCCAAGGGCGGGCCAGCAATTCATTTCGGCGATAAGGTTGGAAAACACCGTCTGGATTATTGCTCTCGGTCGGGTGAGTGATCGTGATAGGAGCAAGTTTCGAAACATCTGGTATCAACCATGGTTCGGAACCGTTGGCAATGTATCCATCGGAGAGCACGACGACAGGCAGCATCAATTGTGTTGCCAGCATCCATGCTTCTTGTACGATCTCGAAACAGTCGGCTGGACTGCGAGCGGCAAGTACCGGAAGCGGTGACTCACCATTGCGTCCGAATATCACTTGCATCAAATCAGACTGCTCGGTTTTCGTAGGCAAGCCAGTGCTAGGGCCACCTCGTTGCACGTCGATAACCAATAGCGGCAACTCTAGCATCAATGCCAAGCCCATCGCTTCAGTCTTCAACGCGATACCTGGACCGCTCGATGTGGTAACTGCCATTTGGCCTCCGTACGAAGCACCGATAGCAGAACATACGGCTGCAATTTCATCTTCTGCTTGGAACGTGCAGACACCAAAGTTTTTGAATTTGCAAAGCTCGTGCAAAATATCGCTAGCTGGAGTGATCGGATACGATGCGTAAAAGATCTCTTTGCCACTGCGCTGGGCTGCAGCTAACAGCCCCCAGGCCATCGCTTGGTTTCCGATGATGTTGCGATATGTCCCCTCGGGAAGACTGGCTGCTTCTACGTTGTAACTGTGGCCAAGTGCCTCGATCGTTTCGCCAAATGCCCATCCGGCCCGCAAAGCTTTTTCGTTTGCGTTAGCAATGACCGATTTGCCGTCACCAAATTTTCCGTGGATGAATCGCAGCGTCGCGTCCATATTGCGGCCGTAAAGCCAATACACCAAACCCATCGCGAAAAAGTTCTTGCATCGATCGGCTTCTTTTGCGCTCAAACCAAACTCGGCAACAGCTGTCTTGGTCAAACGCGTCATCGGTACCTTGACCAAGCGATAGTTTTCCATCGCAGGCTCTTCCAATGGGCTAACCTTGAGCTTAGCTAGCTTGAGGTCTTTGTCTTCAAAGCTATCTTCGTTGACGATGAGCAGGCCACCTTTGACGAGATCCGCCAGATTGGTTACCAGTGCTGCTGGATTCATAGCGACCAACGCGTCGAGCGAATCGCCGGGCGTGTGAACTTCGTGCGAGGCGAATTGGACCTGGAACCCAGAAACACCGGCTCGCGTTCCTCGCGGCGCACGGATCTCGGCAGGGAAGTCCGGGAAGGTTGCAATATCATTGCCCGCGATTGCCGAGGTGTTGGTCAATTGGGTGCCGAGTAGCTGCATACCGTCACCCGAATCGCCTACAAGACGAACAGTGATACCGCTTACGGTCTTAATTGCTTTATTGGTCGAAGTCGAAGCTGCTTCGGTGGACATCGGTGGTTTGGCTCGTGCAAAAGTAAATCAAAACATTGGTTCTCGAAACCGCAGGGTGCGATTCGATAGCAAAGGGGAAACCCGAACTGGCTGTTAATTTGTAACGATAGTATCGAGTTTCCGGCTCCACTCTTTGAGCTATTCTGTCAAATCTGAGCCAGCTTGAGTATGTCAAATTGGGGCCATTTCGGACAGTTTTGCAAGCCTTTTACCTATTTTGGTCCACAGCGACTTTGTTTACCGCCCATCAAACCCGTTTTCCTAATGCACGGTGGATTCCGTCGCTGGATCCGGACGAGGCATAGAGATCCGTAAGCACGAGCAAATAAGCATCGTTCAAAATGGCATCGTCCCATCTACGTGGATTCGCTAAGCTCCCGGGATCATGTTCCCTGGCAAATTTACCCGATACATCCTTTGGGATGTTCTGAAGATGTTCGCACTGACGCTCATCGCGATGACGATGGTCATTTCGTTGGTGTTTGTTGGTCAGAAACTCGTTGACGAAGGTTTGGGTTACCTTGCAGTTGCAAAACTACTGCCATACATCTTTCTCATCGCTCTCCAGTTTTCAGTGCCAGCAACGTTGCTGTTTTCGGTTTGCTGCGTATACGGTCGGGTTTCTGCAGACAACGAGATTGTCGCGCTCAAGAGTGCTGGCATTTCTCCGACGCGAATATTTCGCCCGGCGATTATCCTCGGCATCCTAGTCAGTATCCCCTCTGTTTGGCTCAATGATAAAGCGGTCTCATGGGGCCGGCCTGGAATGCAGAAAGTCATTCTGCTTTCGTTCGAAGAGGTGGTTTATCGCAGACTCAAAGCAAATCGCTCGTTCAACAATGACAAAGGGTTTGCAATTCACGTTCAAGCGGTTGAGGATCGTTGGCTGATTCGTCCCAATATATGGATGTTTAGCGAAAAGGAGCTTCGAACGATTACCGCCGAGCGAGCTCGCATCTCGATCGATCCGGTCGCAGACAAGCTCATTATCGAATTGGTGGATGCCGTTATCGACATTGCAGGACAAAACCAAATCAATTGGCCGGGGTTATTGCCGTTGGAGGTGCCGCTTCTCTTTGCTTCCGAAAGCGGTTCGAAAGCTACGAGTCCTTCCCAGTTCGCCATCAACCAGATCCCTATCGAGCTTGCAAAGCAAAGCGAGGCCAACGAACGGCGCAGAGAATTGTTAGCTACTCGATTCTCCATGGCATTGTCGTCTGGTCGCTTTGTCGATGTGAACGACGGAAAAACGAACTTGCTCAAAGCGGAACTAGCTGAGACCGAAAAGAAACTTGCTCGCCTCAAGACGGAGCCGATGCGACGTTACGCGTTGGGGTTCAGTTGTCTGGCGTTTGTTTGGATGGGGGTACCGATGTCCATACTCGTTCGCAGCGCGGACTACTGGTGGACGTTCGGAGTTTGTTTCATTCCAATCTTGCTCGTTTACTATCCGCTTTTTGGATTGGCTCTCGAGTTCGCTAAAGATGGGACGTGGCCTGCCGTGACACTTTGGTTGGGCAACGTCGCGCTTGCTCTCATCGGCACCTGGATGATGATGAAGATCATCAACAATTGATGTTGGGGTTACCCTTGAGTGGATTGCGTCTCCGCGTCGTGTAGCGGCAGTTTCACCACAAAGGTTGTACCGCTTTCGGTGTGGTCGGATTCTGTGTATCCCGTAAAGTGATGTACGACCTCAATGGTGCCTCTCAATTCTTTGACTCGCTCCGAGACAACGTAAAGTCCCAGGCCCGTGCCCCCCGACTTGCCGGTTACGAATGGTGAAAAGAGTGTGTTCCTCAAAGTAGGAGTGATCCCGGGGCCTGTATCTGCCACCGAAATGCAAACCACTTCACCTTCACCGCTTGTGTCACATCGCGCGGACCTCAGTAGCACTCGACCTCCTGCATTACCAGCCGCAGCTTCGATCGCGTTCTTGATTAGATTAAAGAACACCTCGCTAAAGGCGACCTCCGTGCTACGGATCACCATGGAGTCACATCGGAAATCGGTTTGAAGATCGACGTGTAGTTTCTTGGATAGCGGCGTCAAAATGGTGAGCAACCGCGATAAGACCTGGTCAGGTTCTATCCATAGATTTTCGGCGTCCGCCGGCTTAGCGGAATCCAGCATACGCCTCGCCGTTTGCGACAATCGATCGATCTCCGATACGATCATAGCGAGGTCAGCATGATTGCTATGCTTCTCTCCCAAATCCTCCATCGTTAGCGAAGCGATCGTGCGTATAGATGAAAGTGGGTTTCTGAGTTCATGAGCGATTGAGCCAGCGATCAACCCGAGAGTCGACAGTTTCTCACTCTGCATCATACTCCTTTCGGCTTGAATTCGACGTTTCGACTCCCGTTTGCTTTCCATCGTTGCGGCAAACTGATCGCACACCAACGCTATCGCAACCATTTGCTCTTCTGCAAATCGATCATTTCGTTTTCGATCACCCAGCAAAACGGCACCGACTACAGAACGAAAGGATGCACGAAATGCAACCAGTACCCGCTGAGCTTCAAACGTATCGGAAACGCAACGCATCTGCATCGTTCCTGCTGAGTCGACAATTGAGTAGTCGGTAACTCGTCCACGCTCCAATCGTTCCACCTGTTGCAGGAAACGACAAAGTCTTTCTCCGTCATAGTGATTCAGCGCAGGTAAAGATGCATTCTGTGCATGCTCGAAAAGAGTTACCGCAGAGTCGTCAGGCCCCTCAGATTGCATAACCACAATAGCTCGGTCCAGATCCAATTGTTGAGCCAAGGCCCGTGCAAACCAAATTGACAACTGTTCTGCATCCAATGCCGAGTTTTGTGACAACGCAACGGAAAGCTGTCGCGTGGCGTCGCGAACTTTGAACACATTGGTACTAAAAAGGCATCGCAAGGCTTCGCTCGCGCGATTTCGTAGGTGCGGAACAACGAGGATCGTACCGATGACCGCGATCGCTTCTACGATGATCAGGTCGATGTTGGTGCGCTCTCGCACCCATACGCTTAGCGGTGTGATTGTTAGGCGATGCAAAAGCAAACCGAGTATCAAAAAGGAACCGTACATCAGGGTACGGTCCAGTACCAATGGCAAAATTCGTTGACGCAAGGCAGCCCAAACAAAAAGTGCTGCAGGTACCAAAGGAGCAAGACAAACCATCAGCCTTAAAGGCTTCTCCCATCGATCATCGGTCGACAATGCAGCGTAGGCAATCGCCAAAAAGGTTATCAGCAGCATGCTGATAACCAATTGATTGAAAAATCGGTGCGCGTTCTGAAATCGGTTTCGCAGCCTCCAAAAGCAAATGGTTGCGACCAAGTTTGCAACGATAATCCAAACGATATAAACAGGCATCAACGATGCAATCGATGCCATGAGGCTGCGGTCTTCGCTGCGAAAAATCAACCAGGTCGCAAGCGGCCAGAGCAGCATCGGTAGATATGCGAACAGGTACCGCAAGTCGCGTTTGGGCTTGGACTCAAGTTCCGTATGTGTCATACGAATTGCAGAGTGAAGCATTCCAGAAGGCATCAGCAACAAGCCAACGATGATCAATGACATGAAAACGTCGTCAAGCACTTGGGCCGATAGCGAATCTGCGTTTCCCAGCAGGATTCTTCCAAAGGTACCAAAATGGAATGCGCTCGCTCCTAGCACCAAGACGTTGAGCCATACTGCAACTTGCGATCGATTCGCCTTCTCTCGGACGATCAGCAGCAATGCGGTATCGACGATAACTGCAAATCCGACGAGAAAGATTTCGATTCGATCAAACATTGCTCTTTCGGTACCTCTCAATCGACGACGCCACCCTACAACACACGACACGGCATTCTTGCCGTTCCTGCATCTGAGGGTTAGAGATCTAGGGAACCTCGAGCCAACGAATTTGCCTAGCGTTTAGGCTGCTCTGCGGTCCCCTGGTCTGCGGTCGAGACGTAAGCGTACTCTAGCAGGCGATAACTTTTTAGATGTCGAAGCCGAGTTTTTTGTTTATCTCGGCCGACTGAAACGCTCTGCAATGCCTTCTAAGACCTGGAGATGTCTAGTGTGGCGTTTTCATGCTTGTGCATTACCTTAGTTTTGCTTCCAGAAGGCATTGAAACTCTCGCACAAAATCGACTGAAACCCGAGCGTGTACGGCACCCTGTTTGTCAAAGAATCGCTGCGTTCCCTGAGTAGGGAATATTCCTTCGTGCCAAACATTCGGATGGATGTATAGCCCTTGATTTCCTCTAAAAGAAAAGCAAACGAAGTTTTCGGGGCGCACGTCATCCCCTGGCAGCGCGAGTGGCACCATAAAGGGCTTGTTGTCCAACGGAAAAAAGAGCTGCCCACCATCCGGATGGTAGTTCGCGTGCCACAACATGACTGATGATGGGGCTCGCGAGTGGTCCTCGACGGCGTCGACCGGATCGACACCATATCCAAGAATGTAATGGCCTCCGACCGCCTCATTTCGGCCATATAGAATATCCCCTTTCCATTCGCCGACGAAAGTCCCTTGCTTGGTCCCTCCCTCGTTGCCACTATCGAGATCCACTGGTCGCCAGCCTTGTGCAGGCCAACGAACGATTTCCAAATCAAAGGAGTGCGGATCCTCAACGAGACAACCGTAACCCTCTAGGGCAAAGTCGGTTGCCTCTATGATTGGCATTTCGACACGTTTGAGATTGCCTGGAATCGAAGGGTTTAAATAGTCCGGTATCGTTTGCATGTTGAAGTCTTCCTGTCGCTTGCAATTTGTTCATCGTGCACGCATGAGTGGCAAGACCGAATTCTTGCCACCCGCCAGGAAATCAGCAACCAACGGCGGGCCATCGCCGAAACAATTCACCAAAGCTTTACGCAAACTTACTCGAGCGGAATGTACGACAATCCGGCTGCTTCGGTGATGCGGTTAAAGGCAGCGCGGTACACCGTATAACTGATGGTTTGAACCACCGCTCTCGCACCGACCAACTCCACTGCTCTCTCGACTTGTCTGTCGGTTAAAACGATGGGAGATGCCGCCAAATTCTTCGCGACCGTTAGCAGAGCCCGATCCTCTTTGCTGAGCAATGGGTTTTCGCCATCCACAGACAAATCTCCATCGAGTGCAGTTAGACCTGCGCTTGAGACCCCTTGTTTTGCCAACTCGTCTTTGGCTATTGCGGCCGCATACCAAGCTCGATCTTGTCGTGCTACAACCCAATTGATTTCAGCTTGTAGTTTTGGTGACAATTGATCGGCATCCTGCGATGCGATGAGGCCTACGACCATTCGCTTGCCTGCCACTGGGAAATTCGCCATCAACCGCATCCATTGCGCGGTTGCAAGTTTACGAGAGTACAAATCTCCTAACACATCCTTGGTTACGACTTCGTCGGCCAACGGAAGTCGCGGGGTGCGCTTGGAAACGGCACTGAGTGCCGCTCTCAACGCTTCTCCGGTTTCCAGTTCTGGACGGACGCACCTAGTCGGTGCGATTTGCGTCACTCCCTCTACGAAACTAGCTGTCTTGCGATCCAGTTTCGTTACTTTTGACACAGCTTTTGCGAACGTAGGTGAGGTCGGTGTCAAATAGGAGTGCGAGTCATCATGAGGTGGAATCGCACTGCTGCTAGAAGTTGCAGGCCCAAAGTTTCCGCCGTTGGTGGATTGAGGGGAGCCGGTCCCTTCCTTCCAGCGATTGATGGCGTTGTTACCCGCAATCGATCCAATCATTTCTAAGACTTGCAACTCTGTGTAGTGCTTCTTTACTGCATCGATATCCGATTCGCTGAGCAAATGCGGCTCGGTCGTCAATCGCTGAGCTAGCGCAAATGCCGCTTGCTCGTTTGCAGGAAAGCCAGACCAATCGCTGTCCAAAGCGGCGATTTCGTCCTCGCTCATCCCAGCCGCCAGCAGTTTGGACTCTTGGTGTCCAAGACAGTATTGGCAATTGTTGCCGCGCGCGGCCAACCAAAACATCCGTACCTTGAACGCATAATCCAGCGTCATGGCTGGGTCCACGGGCATGTTTACCCGATTCGGATTCGGTGGCGCGTTGCGAGCACTTCCAAAGAAGCCGCTGTAGCTGCCCGAAGGCACTTCCTTCAAAAACAGATTGCGCAATCGTGCTTCGTAGCCAAAGCTGCGAGGGTCTTCCAACGCTTTCTTGGTTTCGTCATCAGACAGAGTCGGAAGAGAGATGCGAGGCTTTCGTTGCTTTAAGTCCTCGATGTACTGTTTCATCGCATTGCGAGTAACCGGCGTCGCTCGCGGTTCATCTGGGGCGTTGCCGACCACGGCATCGAGTTTGTTTGAAGGAGCGACCTGAGTCGACTCCTGCGCGTCCAATCGCATCGTGGCGGATGGGAAAAGTAGACAAGTTGTTCCGATCAAGAGCGACCGAGCAAAAAACGCTTGCCTTGCCGACTTCGACATGAATGTAGGGAATGACATTCTATAGATCCTTGTGAATTGACAGAGGTGTTTTCGAATGATGCGTACGAAATTGCGTACGGAGAAACAATGCAGCCAACGCATAGAACGTTGGCTGCTTGCATTGCGACATCGAAAGAAGGATGTCGCTTCATAAACCGGTTGCCTGAACCAGTCGTCTTATTCGACGATCTTGTCGGCACCTTGAGTCTCACCACCTGCACGTGTACCGATTGCTCGCCAAACTACCATATCCACTGAACCGGGAACGGTGTGTGTCGAACCGTCAACAAAGGTCATGTTGACGTTTCCGCCGTGTTGCGAGTTGGCTGTCGTCATGATTCGTCCTGGAGGGAACATGCACGACCGGCCGTTTGGAGGAGCGATGTGGTAGTACTCCGATGTGGAGTGATAGCCGCGAATCCAAGGTGTACCGATGTCCGAGAACCCTTGCTTGCTAAGATCGCTTAGATTGATTGCATAGCAATCGTTGTAAGCGGCATCTGCGGTAAAAGGTTGTGTACCTGGTTGGAAGGTATCCGTTTTCGGAGTCGATTTGGTTTGGTTGTAATCGCCGCAAAGACGCTCAGAGAATCCAGCGGTGTTGCTCAAACCATCGGTGATCGCGGCGAGCTTCAAAAACGAGTCGCGATAAAATACACCGTCATTGTCTGGTACGTTAGGCATTGGGTTCGACGCTGAACGGCTCCAAAGTGGAACGGTTCCCGAGTTGACGTAGTAATTGTTCGCACCTCCAACATTCACTGGGATGCTGGTGGATGGATCGGATGGGCAACGGAACGTCGGTACATTGGTCAGACGAGCTTCGTCATTCAATGGATCGTTGTATTCCACACCGAAATTGATTTTGCTGTAGATTTGGTTTTGCTCCATGTACGGTAGCAAACGAGCATGAACCGAGATGGAACTTGATGGGCCAAGACGATCCGTTGTTCTCGAAATCCGCGAAGCAGGGAAGCGTTTGAAGGACGATTCATAGTTGATTGCAGCCAACATAACTTGACGCATGCTATTGGTGCATTGCATGCGTCGAGCAGCTTCACGAGCTGCTTGAACGGCTGGCAGCAGCAGTCCAACCAAGATGCCGATGATGGCGATAACAACCAACAGTTCAACAAGCGTAAATGCAGATCGTGCGTAAGATTTGCGCAACATAATGATATGATTCCAATGGAAAAGCTATTTGATTCAAAAAGAAAGATAAGTGGTGCATCTGGACTACGAACAAACGCCGGATCTGCAAAAGACCTGGAAACGCTATCGTAGAAACGTGTACGCAATGCCTTGGTACACTCAGGATTCCATGACGAGCGAAATGCTCGTCACGGAATAGCACAACAAAAAGATGGGGTGGCAAATATGGATCGAACCAAAATGCCTAACACCCAACGAATCAAACAGAAATCGGTGGACGATCGAGAACCAACCGGAAGCCCCTGCAGCTCTCAAGGGCTATCACTGGTATCACATTCGAAAGGTCGTTCGTCAGAGGTTGAATACTCGCGTCTGCATGAATCAAAAATTTGATCGATTCAGCAATCGCGGCGGTTTCAACGGGCGCGGGACTGTTTTTGTCGCGCTGGGATTTGCAAATAGGAATTCGGCAAGGCAAATTCGGGTCCGAGTGATTCGGCTGAGTGAAAGAAGCCGTCGCTGCGTCGAACCTCATCTGCTCACCAGCATTCAGCTGGATGAACTGAAAGGATTTAGAAGCAGAACCGCATCCTGCCATCGATTGGCTAGGAAGACTGCACAGAAGCAGAAGTGCAACTAGACCGCAGAAAGTACGACGCATGGAAATGCAAAAACGGCTGGGAGCACCAGTTCCGTCTTTCGTGATTTGCATTTCTCGGTTCATGTCGTTCGCGTCCGAATACCGAAGGGCGTCTTATTTCACATCGACTATTATTGGCGGAATACTAAAGCGCAGTCAAGCGAATGGTAACAGATATTCTCGTTATTCCGGAAGTTTTTTGGTTTACCGGTTTGGGATTCTCCGCCAAAAAGAGTTTTAGGGGGCGTGGTTTCCCCGTAAGTTGCTCATGCCTCAGGCGGTCGTGATGCGAAAGGATCTCCATTGGTATCAGTCGCCGCAATGGGCATCAAAAAGGCAGTCAACGCGCCAGCGATGGCGCCAAACAAATGTCCGTCCCAAGAAACTTGGGGGCCGGCGGTTGGCAAAACCCCAAAAAAGAGAGTCGAGCCATAAAGGAAGCCTACAAAAAGAGATACCAAAATCGGCATTACTTTTCGTTCGGCAAACCCGTTCGCAATCAAAAACGCGATGAGCCCGTAGATAAGTCCACTTGCTCCAACGTGAACAGCGGAACGCCCAAAAAGCCATAAAAACAACCCGCCGAACACAATAATGCTCGCGATAATCTCGACGTAGTCCTGCCGTTTGGTGCTCGTCAAAATAAACAGCAAGATGCACAGGGGGATGGTGTTGCTGACCAAATGCCCGATTCCTGCGTGGAGGAATGGCATGGTGGGTATACCGATTAACCCGTACAGAGTTCGGGGCATGATCCCAAACTGGTTCAGATCGATCGGCAGCACTAGATCTATCAGGTAAACAAGCCAAGCCGTCCCAACAAGTCCGGCGATAGTCAACTGCTCTTTGTTCATGGAAACTCCCGATAAGGTTTTCTGCGTCATCCAATTCCCTGCATCGTGGATGGGTGTTGGGTTATTCCAAATGATTGTTTGTCAAAAGGCCGACGGATAGTCAATACAAATCCTAGTTCCTCGCAATCGAATCGCCGGGCCGATTGGCTCCTTTGAAGAAAGATTCACATCTTCCGCTACCAAGATGACCTCGGAAGATTTGCATCTTCCGCTACGAGTGCGTCCCACTTTTTTGCGTGGGGTATGAACAGGAGACCACCGAGGAAACGGAGGGAACACCGATTTCAAATCTCCGTTACCTCTGTTGCCTCTTGTTCAGTTTTTTGTTTGAAGACGAACTCGGCAACAAGACGCGTAGCGGAACTTGTGAAAGTTCCGGCGAATCGCCAGC